>JBCCDR010000151.1:0-6663 GCA_039030675.1 Pseudomonadota bacterium
CCAATATGCTGCACTATGATGCATCAAAAGCAGCTGTCATCGGCATGACGCGGTCTCTTTGCCGAGAGCTTGGGGAAGACGGTATTCGCATCAATTGTATCGCGCCAGGCCTGACCATGAGCGACAACGTGCTGAAAAAAGAGGGCATTCAGGAGCGCACAAAACCCGTCATCGACAGCCGAGCCCTCAAGCGCGAAATGCTGCCAGACGATATCGTCGGCACCGCGGTTTTTCTAGCCAGTGACTTAAGCCAGGCCATCACGGGGCAGACCTATGTGGTCGATGGCGGCGGCGTGCTTCGCTGATGGAGAAAGCACAAACGCTGAGCGCCCGCGGGCGGGTCGGCTACGGGGTTGGCATTAGCGGGCTTTGGATGGTCTTCATGACCACAGCCTTTTATCTCCTCTACTTTTATACCGACGTGATTGGGCTCTCGCCCAGCCAAGCGGGATTGATCATTTTCATCGCCACCATGTGGGATGGCATCACCGACCCGCTGATGGGATGGCTTGCAAGCCGCACGCGCACGCGGTGGGGCCAGTATAGACCGTTCTTGATTTTGGGCGCCTTGCCGCTTTCCATCGCCTTCGTATTGATGTTCGCGCGGCCGGAGTGGGCAGCTGGACAACTATTTTTATATGCGCTGGCCACACAGCTACTCTTTCGCACGGCTTTCACGGTTGTCTATATTCCCTACACGGCGCTCATTGCCCGGCTGAGCAAAGACGCTGACGAAAGGGCCTCCATAGCCGGCGTTAAATCCTTTTTTGTCTCAGTGGGCACGCTCACCGTGAGCTTTTTCGGGCTGCCGCTGGTGCGGGACTTTGGCGGCGGTGACGATCTGAAGGGCTTTTTTCTAACGGCGCTTTTATTCTCGGGTTTATCGGCGATCACCCTCCTGCTGTGCGGCACCGTCACACGCGAGACTGGGATTGAAGGCAGCACCGGCAGGTGTGACACCTCCTCGCCTTTAGAAGCCATTCGGGCGACGCTTAAAAACCCCGCCTTCCTGATTGTCTTTCTCGGCGTGATCATTTTCACAGGCTGCTACACGACCCTCAACAAAACCACGGTGTATTTTTTCCAATACAATCTTGGGAGCCGTGAGAATGCGCGCTGGGCGCTGTCAGCCATCTCGCTTGCTGGGCTTATCTCGCCGTTTTTTTGGGTTAAAGTCACGCATTGGACCTCAAAGCGCGCGACATGGATGATTGGCTGCTTCGTGGCAGCTGCTGCGCTGGCCTCGCTGTACGTGACAATGCCAAAATCCCTGGCGGTGATTACGGCGCTGTATTTCGTGACGGGCTGCGGCATTCAGGCCTTTCTGACGACCTTCTACGCCATGACGGCAGACGCTGTGGATTATGGAGAATTTCTCACTGGCGTACGCGTCGAAGCGATGGGTTTTGGCTTCTTAAGCTTCGCAAACAAAACGTCGTTGGCCATCGGCGGCGGCCTGCTAGGATGGTTGCTTGGCCAGATAGGCTATGTCGCCGGGGCTGAACAAAACCCGCAGACGCTGGAGGGTATTCGCAGCATCTTGGTTTTCATCCCAGCGGGCGGATTCGTGTTGTCCGCAGCCGTCATCGCGTTCTTCCCGGTGTCCACCCAGCGCCATAAAGAGGCCGTTGCAGCGATCGAAGCGCGAAATAGCTAGAGCCCTTCCAGACTGCCAAACCAAAAGGCTCGCTGCGGCGTAAAGAAATGACATAGTTCTTACCTCCACTCGAAAGCAGGTCTCATGATGAAAAAGGCGCTCCTTTTTGGCTCCATAGGTGTATTGGCAGAGACATCGGACATTCAGCGCCGGGCCTATAATCAGGCCTTCAAAGACAGGGGACTCGATTGGCAGTGGGATGAAGAGACCTATCGCTATTTGCTGCGCTTTGTTGGCGGACAGGCACGAATGCGTTTGCTGTCAAACGCAACTGGGAGCGCTTTGAGCGATGCGGTGATCGCAGATATCCACGCACTCAAAACACAAATAGCAGGCGCGATGGTTCGGCAGGAGGTCACAGGACCAAGGCCAGGCATCGTCGAAGCACTCCAAGCCGCTAAGCAGTCTGGTGTTTTGTGCGGCATCGTTACCAGCACGCAGCGCGCAAACATAGACGCCATCGCAGAGGCAACTGGCATCAGCTTAGCAGACTTTGACATCATCGTGACTAATGCTGATGTGGCAGAAGGCAAGCCGAACCCTCAGCCCTATTTCTTCGCTTTGGAACAACTCGGCGTCAGCCCAGCCGATGCCATTGCCATTGAAGATACCGCGGCAAGCGTCCAGTCAGCTGTCGATGCTGGCATCCAAACACTTGCAATGCCTGGAGCCTATGCAGCAGACCAAGACTTCCGCTTTGCAACAGCCGTCGCAAGCAGCTTAATCAGCGAGGATGGTGCTTTGATAGCGCCGCTTCAAACACATCTGCTTTCAAAGGTAGCCGCCTAGAGCGCCAAGCTTACGGTCATCGATCTCACGTCGCCCTCGAAGTCCCCCGCCCCGTCATAGAGGCGGCTAATCGGCGCATTGGGATTGTGACCGCAGCGAACGCCTGCTCCCGTTGCATAGAGGCGCCACATCTTCGGTACAGCTATGGAGCCCACGTCTTGTCCATTTAGGCTCAATTGCGCGCGCCCTTGCAGCGTCCCCGTTAAACGGAAATCGAGGGTGAGGCTGTTTCGCCCAGGCTGCACCTTCGCGTCTGAGCGCAAAACGAAGTGGTCATCTCGGCTATACGCGTAGACATAGATGGGGCGCCCGTTTTGGAGGAGGAGCTCATACCCCGCAAGCGCTGTGCCAGCAGCAAGCAGAACGCCGTTCGTCTTATCATCGGGGCAGTCAAACACCGCATCAATCCGATGGTCATAGCGATCAATGTTCGGTGCACTGAGACGGTCTAAACGCATACCGCCTCGGTAAAACTGATATTGGGCCTTTGGCGCAGCCACTTGCTTCGCGAAGTTGGCGGTTGTGTTGTCATCCATGGGCAGGACGGCGTTTCGCTCCGCCTCCTCAAGCCAGAGCCGTTTCAGGGAGGCGAGTGTCTCAGGCGCGCTCTCAGACACGTCGTTCAGTTCATTCCAATCGTCTTCAGTATGGAACAAAGCCCAGGTGTCATCGCCCGGATCGCGGCCATAGTCATGAAAAGCGACCGCCTTATAGCCTGCCGCCCAAACTGCGCGGTCGGCATGGGTCTCGAAGTACTGGACGCGTCTGGGCGTCGGTGCCTGTGCATCTTTAAAGCTATAAGCGAGGCTCCTGCCGTCGAGTTTGGCGGGCGGCTGTATGTGAAGCGCCTCAAAGACCGTTGGCGCAATGTCGACAACATGATGCCATTGCTGGCGCCACTCACCGCCTTTAACGCCTGGCCACTTGATGATGAGCGGTGCGCGGACCCCGCCGCCATATGTCTTCGATTTGTAAAACCGCAGCGGTGTGTTGGAGACTTGCGTCCAGCCGCGCGAATAGGCGGCATAAGCTTTGTCAGTCCCCAGCAAGTCAATCGAGGCTATCAGAGCGTCGCTGCTTTCCTTCTCGATATAGTGGTTGCGGCGCACATCAGACATGCCCAGGAGCCCGCCTTCCTTAGACGCACCATTGTCTGACAGCACAATGATTGCTGTCTCATCTGCAACGCCAAGAGTGTCCAGATGGCGAAGCAAACGTGCGATTTGCTTATCCGTGTGGGTCAGAAATGCCGCATAGACTTCCATGGTCCGCGCTGCAAAAGCCTGCTGCTGAGCATCCAAGCTATCCCAGCGGGGCACATCGGGGTTTAGGGGCGGAAGTGTGACAGTCTCCGGCACTGCGCCAATGCGTTTTTGCTGCGCTAAACGCTGCGCCCTGAGTGCGTCCCAACCAGCATCAAAGCGGCCTTTATAGGCTGCGATCTCTTCTTGCGGCACGTGGAGTGGCCAATGGCACGCGCCAAAGGCAAGATAGAGGAAGCTTGGCTGATCTGGCTTAGCAGACACAGTGTCTGACACATAGGAAATGGCTTTATCCACCAAATCGACCGACAGGTGGTAGCCTTCCCTCTTATCGGGATAGACCTGGCTTGTGTTTTCAAACAGCTCTGGATGCCAGTGGTCGGCTATGGGTCCGTGAAACCCATACCACCGGTCAAAACCTCGTCCTGTCGGCCATTGGCTGAACGGCCCGGCGCCATTTACGTCTAAGACAGGGCTTAGATGCCATTTGCCAAGGCCAAGGGTTGTATGTCCCGATCGCTGCAAAACTTCAGGCAGCGTTGGTACGTCAGAGCGGATATAGCCCTGATATCCTGGGTTCTCAGAGCCAAATTCCGCAATCGTGCCAACGCCTACGGCATGGGCATTCCGGCCCGTTAAAAGACTGGCGCGGGTCGGCGCGCACAGGGATGTGACATGGAAATTTTGGTAACGCAGACCCTGCGCAGCCAGGGAATCAATTGCTGGTGTAGATATACCCGAACCATAGCAGCCCAAATCAGCATAGCCGACATCATCAAGGACGATCATGACGATATGCTTAGGCGGCCGCACATCTTGCCCCGCCTGAAGCCCGCCTGGCGCCGAAGCCGCTAAGGACCCAGCGGCAATAGTTTCAAAAAGGCCTCTGCGATCTATGGGCATGAGGTCAGCCAATGCGCTTTATGGGGTAGCGACATGGAAGATGCCTTCAATCTCAACCGGCTGGCGCCCCACGAGCCCATCAACCCCAACCGACGACCGTGCGTGGCAACCGATGTCCGGTCCAAACACCTCAAAAAACAGGTCAGAGGCGCCGTTTAAGACAACATTCTGGCGTTCAAAGTCAGGATGCGCATTGATCATGCCCAAAATCTTCACGACCCTTTTGACGTTGTCCAAATCGCCAATGTGATGTTTGACCGTGGCAATCATCTTGATGGCCAAAGCCCGCGCTGTGGCCTGAGCGGCCTCTTCGGTGATGTCCACGTCTACTTTTCCGCGCCGCGCAACGCTTTCATCTTCAAGCAACTGCGCGCCGTGGCCAGAGACATAGAGCATCTCACCCGCCAAAACGGCGCTCGTTCTGTTCGGACTTGGGAGCACGAGCGGCGCCGGCAATTCGATGCCCATTTCTTTTAGCCGGGTCTCAACAACGCCCATATCCGGATCCTTCACAGTTGCAGTCACATTTGGCAGCCTAGGCACAATTGACTTCGAATGCAAAAAAGCTCACTTTGCGCCAATATTAAAGGATTAGGGTCATTTTTTCCATGGCAACCCATGCCCACAGCGCGGCCCCAGAGCCATTTCGCATCGTGCGCTATGACGCGCTTAAACCATGCTACAACGCGTTCATTGATACGCGTACGCCTGGCTCTGACAAGAAAGAGAATTTCACCATTATTGGGCCCGGCGTCTCCGAAAACCCGGATCAGCATGTGCATATTGCCGAGCCGCATGGCTTTAACATTGGCGGCGCACGCCAACCACCTGGGTGTGTGAATTCCCAGCACAGTCATGACACGGAAGAAGTCTTCTTCATTCACTCGGGAACATGGTCGTTTATGCTCGGCGAGCATGGAGATGATGCAAAAAAAACCTTGTACCCTGGGGATCTCATTTCGATCCCAACCAAGGTGTTTCGCGGCTTTGAAAACATCGGCGAGGACGTTGGTTTTTTATGGGCCGTATTAGGTCAAGATGATCCAGGCCGCGTTTTATGGGCGCCGAAGGTCTTTGACATGGCCAGCGACTATGGCCTCATCCTATTAGACAACGGCCAGCTCATCGACACCGCGGCAGGCGAAAGTGTGCAGCCAGGCCAGGAGCCAATGCCGCGCACCACGCAGGCGCAAGTCGAAGCGTTGCAGCGCTTTGGCAAAGACGAACTGAACGCCTGCTGCATTGATGCCGATGTCTCACATACCTGGCGCTCTTTGATTGGACCGGAAGCACCAATCACACGCCCGCATGGCTTTGTTGTCGATCAGTTGCGGCTGCGTTCAAATGCCAGCGAAGATGGTGGCGCGTTCGAGGCGCCAGAAGTTGTGTTTGTCCACCGGGGGAGCCTCGAGCTAGACGTTGACGGACACATCACACACATTGGTGCTGGCGACACGGCAACCCTTTTGCGCGGAGCGCGGCGTCGCTATGCGGCAAAAGGAGACGGGCCGGTCACAGCGATCCGCGTTCGCGGCGACCTCTGAACCATGCCGCTGCCCATTACCCGTGTTGCGCTGACAGAGCAGGAAGAACTCCTCTCGCCTAAAGGCGGACGGCGCATGGACCTGCCGGGTTTCGATCCTGAATTCGTTGATTTCCCTGATTATATCATCCGTATTACGGACCGGATTTGGCACCAGCGTCAGGTTGAACTGTGCGAACGCTATTACACGGATGATTGCGAAATACACACCCTGGCCGGCGACGTCATAGGTGCAAAGACCGTTACTGCAAACACCCGGGCGATGATGGCCGCCTTCCCCGATCGACGCCTTGAGCCGGACAATGTGATTTGGTCAGATGATGGTGCAAATGGGTTCTATTCTTCGCACCTAATTACCTCGCTCATGACCAATCTGGGCGCGTCAGAATTTGGGCCTGCTACGCGGAGAAAAGTGCGCGTTTTGACCATTGCTGATTGTCTCTGCCGGAACAATAAAATCTACAAAGAATGGCTCGTGCGGGACACAGCCGGTCTTGTGGCACAACTCG
>JBCCDR010000152.1:0-6604 GCA_039030675.1 Pseudomonadota bacterium
CCGCCGCGTGCACCATTTCGGTATACATCATTGAAGTGGGGGCATAGCGCCGCACCAACCGCCGAAAGACCTTATCCGTCACCCCAGAGAGCGGTGACTGCAACACGCGACTGTTGACCACCACCGGGCCGATCTTTAAAGGCGTAGATAGTTTTTTGACGGAGCGCCGCAGAAAGCCGAACCATAACCGGAGTGCAGACAGAGCTTTACCAGTATGACAGAGGTCATCAGCGATGTTTGCGGCCCGTCAGCCAATAGCTATCCATTTGGCCTCGACCTTTCACAAACACGCCGCCCCCGCGAGCTTCAAAGTTATAGCGATGATGCAGGCGTTCGTAAATCTCGGGCGTCACTTGAATCCGTTCAGCCGCGCCCGTCGTTTCCATACGGCTCGCCCAATTCACCGTGTCGCCCCACAGGGCACAAAACAAAAAGAGCATCTGATCCTGAAATGACATGAGCCTGCCGGAACGCTATCTGCTGACCTGCTCTCCCTATACCAGCGACGCCGGTGGGAGGGGAAGGTCTCCGTTTTTAAAGGGACCTCATACAGTCTTATTCGCTTAAAGGGCGACTGCGCTGCCTGTTATTCAGGATCGCTTTCAGGGTCTGGCGCGGCCAGCAGCTCGGTGCGCGGTTTGATAAGGGCGCCGCGGCGATAGTCGCTGATTTCAAAGGCATAGCGCGCCCAGTCCAGGCCGCCTTCTGGCGCCAGCGTTCCTCCTGGGTCTGCTTTGAGCCAAAGAAGCTCGTCATCATCTTTGGCCACGCTGTAGCGGACGGTATCGCCCTCTTGGGCGCCGTGGAAGACGCTGGTATCCGCGTTTGCCCAATTCAGCCCTTCTGCAAGGCGCACGCTTTCATAGTCGATATAGACCGCGCCGCCGATCACCGTCTCGAGCACGGTGTCATAGGCCAGGGCTTCATCCTCGCCGAGCCCAAGCAAGACTGGCTTGCCATCCGCGTCCTTCTCAATGGTGTACGCATCGCCGCCGATGACGGTCTCCACCTTGGTGACGGTCTCAGCGGGGATCGTCGGCATATCGAGTTTAAGCCAGGATTTTATATCCGTTTGCGGCCGGGTGACTTGCCGGACCACATAGCTTTGGTCCTCGCCCATGCGCCGGCCAAAGCGTCCGCCGCCGCTTGCGTCCTTGCCCAGCAGGATCCCTTTGTCACCGAGGTCAATACGGACGGCATCATCGCCTAGGCCCACAGCGTCGTGCAGGGCTGGATTGTCGGTCTTCACATCAGCAATGGTGATGCTGCCCAAGCTCAGCAAAAAAGCGCGCACCTTGCCTTGGTCCACTGGCAAGCCCGTGAGGCCCTCTAGGCTCCAGACGCCCTCTGCAAGGCTGAGCGGGATGTTATCATCACCATCGGTGATGTGCAGCTTGGTAACAGCGTTGATGTCGAGGCCTGCAAGCATCGGCCCTTGCGCCTCTGTCTTGGCTGTTTGCTTGCCAGGCGCCGCGAAAAAAGCCAGCAGTCCAATCACAGCCGCGCCAACGCACAGCAGCAAAAACGTCCGTGCGTTCATCCATGCCTCCGCCGCAGACGAAGCACGCCAGCGATGATCAGTAGCAGCACGGGAATACCGATGATGTTGGCCCAGGTGAGGCCCTGCTGCAGGCGCTCCACATCCAGGTTGAGGCTGCGCTGGACGCCGCGTAGCTCTTTGCGTGTGGTCAGCAGGTCGCCGCGGAAGCGCTCGATCTCGGCCAATTGCTCGTCGCTGATCAGGACGTCGCCCCCGGGCGCTTGGCTTTCCAGCTCGGCTAGGCGTTGCTCTGTGGAGGCGAGGTTGTTCTGCAAAATCTGCTGGCGGGCTGCAAAAGCGCGCTCGGCGTCGCGGCGCATGCGGTCTATTACCGTGAACGGCCGGGCAGAGGTGCCGCGTGAGCGCAGGCCTATGAGCGCATCAGAGCCCGCCATATTCTCAGCCGCATTCAAGACAAAACGGCCGTTATCCGCCGTCGGGACCACAAGGCGCTGGCCGAGAAAGTTTTGCACTTGGGCCCAGAAGTTGTCAGCCAGCAGGTCGGTGTCTGCGGTGACAATCACATTGATGTCGCCCTGCGACGCAGCTAAATGTTGGGCTGCTTCGTCTTGCTGCTGCTCTTCGTCTTCAGTGGCGGGTTTGCCATCGGGAAAAGCGGATGTCACCGGGCCGCGCAGCCGCGCGCTGAGCACATAGGTTTCCCCGGTTGGAAGCGCGGTGCGCAGCAGCTTGTCAGGGTCAGGCGCACCGCGCACTTCGCTCACGTTGGTCACGGCAGCGATTTTTGAGCTGGTAATCAGGGGCGTCAAGGTCAGCGGGCTGTCTTCTTTGAGCGTCACATGCCCGCTGGCCGCCAGGTTGATTTGCTCCAGCTCGCCGGTGACGATGTCCTCGTCCTGCAAGTGGATTTCTCGCACGGCGAGCCACGCGATATAATCGGCGATGCCACGCGCGGGGGCGTTGGGGTTGCCGGCCATGTTAACGCGCTGGGCTTGGTCAATATCCAGCACCACCAGGGAGGGGTCGTAGCTCAGGCCCCATGTGTCAAAGAGCGTTTTCAGGTCAGACTGGGTGTCGATGCCGCCGGGCTGGGGCATGCCAAATTGCCCGCGCGGCTGGCTCACGGCGGCCACTTCAGAATGCGGGTCCACGAAGATCAGCGCATTGCCGCCTTTTAAGATGAATTGGTCGATCGCATAGAGCTGTGGGTCCGGCAGCGCTGGCGGGTGCGCGACGATGAGCAGGTTGGCCTCTGGAACAGCGGCAAAATCAGGCGGCAAGACGGTGACGTCAAAGCTCTGGGAGAGCTGATCGTAAATCACATAGGGATTGGCCTGGCCCTGCGCCGCTGCCATGGGCCCGCCAATGCCAAATTGCAGCGGCAGCGCGCTGATGATCGCGATGGAAGGCTGGCTGCTTTGCGCGGCTGAGAGCTTGCTGACCAGCTGCGTGAGGTCATATTCCAGCAGCGCTTCACGCTCTTGCGGCAGGAAGGGGATGACCTCGGTGCCGTCGACCGCGTTGGTGCCGACCAGGCCGAAATAGATGGCATTGCCGCCCTGGGCCTGCGCGCCTTGAAGGCCGTAAGCAACCGCGTCGTCTTCAGCTTCTGAGAAGGCTTCCGGGTCGATGACGTCGACCGTGATTTTACCGCCGGACTGGGCGGCATATTCATAGAGCAAATCCTCAACGCGCTGGGCATAGGCTTGCAGCGTTGGGAAGCCCGCGCTTTCTCGCTTGGAGAAGAACAACCGCAAGGTGAGAGGCAGCTCTAACTCGCTGAGCAAGGTGCGCGAACCCTCTGATAGGGAATAGAGCCCGCCATCGGTTAAATCCACCCGCGCCCGCGAGAAGAGCGGTGTGCTGATCAGCGCCATGACAGCAAAGAAACAGGCAGCGATGGCGATGAGGGCGGCGGGCGGTGAGATACGCTTGCTCATGAGCGGACCTTCCCAGCGGTGACCAGCACGTAGGTGCCGCCTAAAAAGGCAGCGATCACCGTGCTGAAATAAAGCAGATCGCGCGCATCAAACACGCCGCGCTGGATGGCCGTGAAGTGTTTGAGCAGGCTGACATTTTCAAAGAAGGTGAGTAGCGATTGCGGCGCCCAGCCTTCAAAAGCGCCAATCACCAGCGGCAGCCCGCTGACGGTGAAGAAGAAGCACAGCGCCGCTCCGCCCACAAAGGCAAGCACTTGATTGCGCGTTAGGGCCGAGGCGAAGGACCCGATGGCAAGATACGCGCCCAGCATAAGCAAAGAGCCCACATAGCTGGCGAAGATGACGCCATGGTCGGGTTCGCCAAGATAGGTGACTGTGATCCAAAGCGGAAAGGTCAGGGCCAGCGCTAGACCTGCCACGGTCCAAGCCGCGAGGAACTTCGCTGCCACCGCTGCCATGGGCGCCACGGGCAGCGTCATGAGGAGTTCCATGGTGCCCGCGCGTTTCTCCTCCGCCCAGAGCCGCATGGCCAGGGCTGGTGCCAAGAACAGATACAGCCAGGGATGGAAGGTGAAGAAGGCTTGCAGGTCCGCTTGCCCGCGCAGAAAGAAATTACCCACATAAAAGGTGAAAATGCCGCTCAAGACCAGGAATACAATGAGGAAAACCAGCGCCAGCGGCGTTGAAAAATAGCTGCCGACCTCGCGGCGAAACAGCGCGCCAAACCCAATCATGCCGCCGCTTCCTCGCCTTGGCTACGATCGCCAGTAGTCAGCGCGCGGAAGACATCATCCAGGCGGCCACCCGCCACGCGGATGTCTTCAATCGCCCAATTGCCTTCCGCGATGAGCGCTTGGACTTGGCTTAGCAAGGAGGTGCCTGTGCCGCTTAGGATGAACTCCGTGGTCCCAATCGCGACAGGGCACGCGCGCTGATTGAAGGTTTTGATGCCGGCCATGGCCTTCAGCGCAGGCCCAAGCGTCTCCGCCTCACTATCGGCCGCCCGCACCACCACATGCCCATGATAAGGCGAGCGCTCTTTCAAGGAGGCGGGCGTTCCGTCGGCAACGATGGTGCCGTGGTCAATGATGATGGCGCGGCTGCACAGCGCGTCGACTTCCTCCAAAATATGGGTCGAGATGATAATCGCCTTGCGCGGGGCCATGGCTAGGATGAGCTGGCGCACTTCAAATTTCTGGTTTGGGTCCAAGCCGTCCGTGGGTTCATCCAGGATGAGCACGTCCGGGTCGTGCAAAATCGCCTGCGCCAAACCCACACGCCGCGCAAAGCCCTTTGAGAGTGTATCGATGGTTTGCGTGAGAACCGGCTGGATATCGACTGATGCGACGGCCCGGGCCACGGCCTCGGCCGCTTCACTGCCTTTGAGGCCCCGCGCTGCGGCAATGAAGGCGAGATAGTCGCCCGCGCGCATGTCGCCATAGGCAGGCGCGCCTTCGGGCAAGTAACCGAAGACTTGTTTGGCTTGGATGGGGCTATCTTGCACATCAAACCCGCCGATGCGCGCCGCGCCGCTATCGGGCGTTAAATAGCCTGTCAGCATCTTCATGGTGGTGGATTTGCCGGCACCATTGGGCCCTAAAAGCCCCAACACTTCGCCGCGTTCCACGGTCAAGGACAGCGCGTCCACCACCGTTTTGGCGTCATACGCCTTTGTCAAACCATCGGCATGGATGAGGCCAGTCATGGTCGGTTGGGGCTCCCCTTCAAGCCTAGAGCGCCGCTTATGTATGAAGTGCAGCTTAGCCTTGCAAGCCATAAAAAAGCCCGGCCTGACCAGCACTTGCGCAGGGGCGGAGGCAAATGCGGCGGTCAGACCGGGCTGAGGCCAACGGTTATTGTTCTAGGGTGGCATTGGGGCGCTATGTGGACGCAATTAAGGCTATTTTTCGGCAGGCTGCTTAAAGCGAGGTTTCTTCCGCGGAGGCTTCTTTGGGAGCGGCTTCGACCTTGCCAAGGCCGGCCACATCGGAGGTGACTTTGCCTGGGTCGCCGCTATAGCGCACATTGGTGGAGCCCGCGCCCTCCACGCTCAAAGCGCGCGCTGCAAAGACCGCGATATCGCTGGCGCCAGCCGCATCAATTTCCGCGCGCTCGCAGACCAGCCCTTTGGCATTCACGTCCATCGCGCCGGCTGTATCGAGCTGAAGCGTGCCGCAGCGCCCTGAAACGATGATGTCGCCGCTACCTGCCAGGGTCAGCTGCAAGGTATCGGCATTCACGCCCGTCATTTCAGCATCAAAGGAGCCGGATATGTCGAGGATGGATATGGCGGGCAGCGTGAGGGTGGCGCTGAAGTCCCGGCTAGCAAACCAGCCAAGATCCTTGGCTTCAATGAACAGGCCTTCCGATGTGCTTTTAACCTCCACATCGTCCGTCCTGCCGCGGCGTTCGGTTATGGTCAGGGCAGGCTCGTCACCAATCACAATGGTCACCGTATCAATGCCGCTGATCATCACGGTGTCTGTCGCCACAATTTTAGGCTGGATCGCATCGTGGCTCGGGTCGTCATGGGCCATGGCATATGGCGCTGTGATGGCTGCAAACACCGCTCCGATAACAACAGGTCTCATGCTACGGCTCCCTTGTCTCACCCTGACTCATATATCAGTATGATATATATGGGGCGGTTATGCCCAAAGCAAGACTGCTTTCCTGCCTTGATTTTTGCCGAGTGAAGCGCACTATAGTGGCGACATGATGACTTTGCTCCGCGCCGCCCATGGCTAACACGCCGCAACTCTCCCTTGTTTCCAGCAATACCAAAAGCGCCCGCGTCCGCCAGACGTGTTTTAACCGCTTTGAGCTGCAAGCGATTTTGGATGTCTATGCGCGCATGGTGACCTATGGGGAATGGAAAGACTATTCCCTCGACATCCGCAGCGACCATGCCGCGTTTAACATCTACCGCCGCGCCAGCGAGATGCCGGTCTATTCCATCGTTAAGGAGCCTAGCTTAGCCCGCAAACAAGGCGCTTACCGGCTGGTCTCGCAAAGCCAGCAGGTGCTCAAACGCGGGCAAGAGCTCTCGCAAGTGCTCGCGCCGCTGCGCAAGCAGCTCTTAAAGGTCATCGATAGCCAGTAGCCATGAGCCTGCGCGTTATTTTCATAGGCACGCCAGATTTTGCCGTGCCAGCGCTCCAGG
>JBCCDR010000153.1:0-6525 GCA_039030675.1 Pseudomonadota bacterium
CGATGGGCTCTGGAGCTGGCTGGCGCAAGGTGTCGTCGATGTCATCGGTTCTGACCATGCGCCGCATTTAAAAGAAGAGAAAGACCGGCCTTATCCAGCGTCGCCCTCGGGGATGCCGGGCGTGCAAACCCTGCTCGCGCTTCTGCTTGACCATCATGCGCAAGGCCGGCTGTCTTTGCAGCATTTGGTGGAACTCACCTCGCACAGCGCCAACCGGCTGTTTAATTTGCGCACCAAGGGGCGTATGGCCCTCGGTTATGACGCGGATATTACGCTGGTGGATCTTAAGAAGCGCTGGACGGTGACAAGTGATTGGCTGGAAGGCAAATGCGGCTGGAGCCCATTTGAAGGCATGACCCTTCAAGGCAAAGCCGTCGGCACCATCATCCGCGGGCACCAGGTCATGCGCGAAGACAGCTTGCTGGGAGAGCCCATCGGCGCGCCCATTAGCTTTCAGGAAAGTATGCGCGAGGCGCTTTAGTGCAGTAGGCAGCTGATGGAATTGGCTGCCAGCGTGTCGCGGTCAATGTCTTCGCGCTGGACGACTTCCACATGATCTATAGGCGCATTGCCGCTGGCCAGCCATTGGCGCAGGATGGCCCGCAGTACAGGGTAGTCGGGCGCTAGATCGAACTCTTCCAGCTTCACAGGCCCGTCCGTTTTGCGGCCTGTTTTCTCAGCGAGAAAAATTTTGGCGCTGATGGGGCGGTAACCTTGTGTCCATAAATCGCTTGTCCTATCAGAACACGGCATTGGGAACGTTCCTTCCTCTGGGCCTCGCTCGGTGACGCAGGCGCGTTCTCACCCATGGTCAAAAGTGTGCGCAAGGTGGTCTTAAAGTCTGGTAAATCTGTGCTGCGGCGGTGCTGTGCCGGCCAGGTGGCGCCATGAACGCCTTGTATTTGCCCATCGGCATTCTGGTCGGTCTGGCCGTTGCTGCGCCTGTGGGGCCGGTTAATCTGATCTGCATCAATCGCGGCCTGGCCTATGGGGCCTTATCGGCCTTTATCGTGGGCACAGGCGCGGGGTTTGGTGACGCCGTCTTTGCGACACTGGCTGCGTTCGGCTTTGCCACATTCACAGATATGATTGCCGCCAGCCGCGACCTCATTCGGCTGATTGGCGGTATCATCATGATCGCCTTTGCCTATTTTATTTGGCGCGCTCAGCCCAGCGCTTTTCATGAAAAACAAGACTTCACGCCCGCTTGGCGGCAGACGATTGCGACCTTCTTTATGACAGTGACGAACCCAGCCACGCTGATGGGCTTTACGGCCATATTTGCGGGTACCGGCTTTAAAAAGTTGGGGATTCAATCGCCGGAGCATGTGGCCAATTCCGCCGCGCTGGTACTGGGGGTTTGGCTTGGCTCTATGGCGTGGTGGGCCGGCGTTAGCGTTGTGGCGGGCCGCTTTAAAAGGCGTGTCTCAAATAAAACGCTGGTGCGCATCAATCATGTCTCAGCCGCCGCCCTTGGCTTGTTTGGCCTCGGCGCAATGATCGCGGGTATTCTTGATTAGGGCGCTGGTTTGAGAATGGCGTGCGCCACATCTAGCAATTGTTTGCCCGCATTTTCAAAATTAACGGTTACGCGGCTGCCGACCACTGTTTGGACTTGGCCGACGCCCCAGTCTTCCTGGCCTTGAAGGCTCACCCAGTCTCCTGGCTGAAACCATATAAGGCTTGGCGGTGGTGGGGTTGCAGTCATAAAAGCCTTCATAAATAGAGGGTGCAGACTTTTTCATATGGCCCGCAAATTGATGCACGACAAGGCGTTTACGCCGCGTTAACGAAGGTAAACGCACAAAGGTATTCTGCGCGTAGCGCACTTTTAAGGACTGACCATATTATGCCTGTCTCTCTTACCCAAGATCAGATCGATTTTGCCGCGCAGGTGTGTTCACGCCTCTGCCATGATCTCATTAGTCCGGTAGGCGCCATTGCAAATGGCCTGGAAATCTTAGCGGATGAAACAGACCGGGATATGCAGCAGCAAGTTATTGAGCTGCTGACCCAGAGCGTTCAGGTTACATCTGCAAAATTGCGTTTTTTTCGGCTGGCCTTTGGCGCGCCAGGCGGCATGGAAGGCGCTGTTGACGCGCGCGAAGTCTGCTCTGCTGCTAAAGACTATATCGAAGCGGGCAAAGCGGCGCTGCAATGGGACCTCACAGACGCGCAGCTGCCCAAGCCGCACGTCAAATCTCTGCTGGTGAGCGCCATGTTATGCGCTGATTCGCTGGTGCGCGGGGGCACGATTAGTGTGTCGGCGGCCGCTGATGGCGGGTTTAACATTGTCGGCCAGGGCACCAAAGTGGTGCTCGATCCGGAAATCGCAAACCTTATGGCCGGCTCTATTACGGATGCGCATCAAACAAGCCGTTATGCGCCCTATATTCTGCTCTTAGGTCTGGCGCAGACAGGCGGGCTGACCCCTTACCTCCAGGTTGATGAAGCCAGCGTCTCTGTTCGCTTGGCTTCTTAAGCCTCACCTTTAGCTGTTTTTAACCCTTCTCGGCGAGAGTTGCGCCTGATAACGCGCGCGCCGGTCTTTGCGTGTGCGGTGCTGACAAAGATAATGGGCTAAGGGCACGCAATGGACGATCTACTCAGTGAATTCCTGACAGAAACCAACGAAAGCATCGACGTGGTCGATGTTGAACTGGTCCGCCTTGAGCAGAACCCCAATGATTCCGAAGTGCTCGATAACATCTTCCGCCTGGTGCACACCATTAAAGGCACATGCGGGTTTTTAGGCCTCCCGCGTTTGGAAGCCGTCGCGCATTCGGCAGAAAATGTTTTGGGCAAGTTCCGCGATGGCGAACTGTCCGTCACGCCGGAAGCCGTCACTCTCATTCTTGCTTCGCTTGATCGGATCAAAGAGCTTCTTGCCGCTCTGGAAGAAACAGAAGCTGAACCCGATGGCGATGATAACGACCTCATCCAGCAGCTGGACGCCTGCGCAGAAGGCGAGGGCCCTGCCGCTGCGCCGGCTGAAGAGACAGAGCCTGCCGTTGAAGAAGCGCCTGTTGCCGAGGCCCCAGCTGCCGAAGTTCAAGAAGAGGTTGATCCCGGTCTTGGCCGCGCCCTGAAAGCTGGTGAGGTTTCGCTGGAAGAACTAGAGGCAGCTTTCAATGCAGCGCCTGGACCAGAGCTAGAAGAAACAGAAGAAGCGCCAAGCGTTGAACCGATCGTAAGCGACGCGGCTGAAGAGAGCGTCGACGACAGCGTATTGCGCGACTTTGGCGGTCTGCCAGGCGTGATTGGCGCCTTTGAAAGCGCCCTTGAAGTCCTCGTTCAAAGCGGCAAATGCCCGGCTCTCGGCGATCCTGATAAATTGGCACGCGTGAGCGAAGACTTTGGTCACTTAACGCTCGCCGCCATGAACCAAGATGACGCGCTGGTGAAGACGGTCGCAGATGGCTTGCAGTCTGCCGTTGTTTGGGACGTCGCTCTCCTCGCGTCGGTCTCCGCTGGCATGCGCAGCGAACTCAGTTCCTTCGGCCTGCCGTCTGATGAGCTTGATGTCGTACAAACAGCGCTTGAGCGCCAAGCGCATCTGATCGTGCCGCCCGCGCCCAAAGAAACGGCGCAAAAGTCTGCAACCGATAAAAACAATCAGAAAGGGGCCAGCAATCAAAGCGTCCGCGTCAACGTGGATTTGCTTGAAGACCTCATGAATTTGGTGAGTGAACTTGTGCTCACGCGCAATCAGCTCAATCAAATGGTCCGCCGCCTTGAAGACAGCGAATTTGCTGTTCCGCTGCAGCGCCTATCGCAGTGCACGACGGAGCTGCAAGAAGGTGTCATGAAAACGCGCATGCAGCCCATCGGCAATGCATGGTCGAAGCTGCCACGGATTGTGCGCGATCTCAGCCTTGAACTTGACAAAGACATCGACCTGGAAATGCATGGCGCTGAGACGGAGCTCGATCGCCAAGTCCTTGAACTCATTAAAGATCCGCTCACCCACATGGTGCGCAATAGTGCTGACCACGGCGTTGAAATGCCCAGTGTGCGCGAGCGTGCCGGCAAATCTGCTAAAGGCACCATCAAGCTTGATGCGTATCACGAAGGCGGTCACATCGTCATCACTATCAGTGACGATGGGGCGGGCATTAACGCTGAGAAGCTGCGCGCCAAAGCCCTGGAAAATGGCTTAGCAACTGAGGCTGAGCTAGACGCCATGAGCGAAAGCCAAATTCAACGCTTCATCTTCCATGCTGGCCTGTCGACCGCGCAGGAAGTCACCAGCGTCTCTGGCCGCGGCGTGGGCATGGACGTTGTCCGCACCAACATCGAAAAAATCGGTGGTACGGTCGATATGACGTCGACCTTTGGCAAGGGCACAACGTTCTACATCAAGATCCCGCTCACGCTGGCGATTGTGTCTGCTTTGATTGTTGAAAGCCGTGATGAGCGCTTTGCCATTCCGCAAATCGCTGTGCTTGAGCTGGTCCATGCGGATGCCAAAGGCGAGAATGCCATTGAGCACATCAACAGCACGCCTGTCTTCCGCTTGCGCAATCGGTTGTTGCCGCTGGTTTATTTGCGGGACGTCCTTGGCTTTGAGCGCGGGGAACACACTGGCGAAGCCTTCATTGTCGTGACCCAGGTTGGCTCTTTTGTCTTCGGTATCGTCGTCGACCAAGTGTTTGACACCGAAGAGATTGTCGTCAAGCCCGTCGCGCCGGCGCTGTCGCACCTCAATACCTATTCAGGCAACACAATTTTGGGCGATGGCTCGGTCATCATGATCCTCGATCCCAATGGGGTCGCCTCTCAAGTTTCGTCGACAAATACCGATTCTGAGCAAGATGATATGGCAGCTAAAGCGGCTGATGCGCGTATGTCCGACCGTGAAACCATGCTGGTCTTCAAGGCTGGGAATGAAACGCCGAAGGCCGTGCCGCTTTCGCTGGTGGCGCGCCTTGAGGAGATTGACGTCGAGCGCATTGAAAACCGCGATGTACGGCCAACGGTCCAATATCGCGGCCAGCTGATGCCGCTGCTCACCATGAACCCAGAGACGGTGCTGCGCGAAGAAGGCAAGCAAGCCGTGCTCGTCTTCACCGATGATGATCACACCATGGGCATCGCCTGTGACGAAATTCTCGACATCGTCGAAAGCGATCTCAGTGTTGAGATTTCGACCCAGCGCGAAGGCATTCTCGGCACGTCTGTGATTGCTGAGAAAGTGACAGAGATTATCGACGTCGCGCACTACAGCCGCCAGGCCTTTAGCGATTGGTTCTCCGCTGATCGTAAGAAGTCCAACACATCGAGCGCGAAAGCCGTCGACAATGCAAACCTGTTGGTGGTTGAAGACAGCGCCTTTTTCCGCAACATGCTGCGCCCACTGCTCAGTGCAGCTGGCTACCGGGTAACGGTGGCGCAAGATGCTGAGGAAGCTTTGCAGCTGCGTGAGCGCAGCCGCGACTTTGATCTCATCGTGTCTGACATTGAGATGCCCGGCAAATCCGGCTTTGAAATGGCGCAAGATATCCGCGCAGGCGGACGTTGGCAGCATGTGCCCATGATTGCTTTGTCCTCTCTCAGCGACGCCAAAGACTTCGAAAAAGGGCGCAAATCAGGCTTCAACGACTATGTCGTCAAGCTCGATCGGGACGCTCTGCTTGAGACAATCACTGAACAATTGAACGCCAAGACGCAAAGCGAAGCGGCCTAAGGGAGAGCGCAATGACTGATCTTTACAGCACCTCGCAAGAATTTGTGACCCTTCGGCTCGACGGCCAGTTGCTTGGCATCCCCGTTTTGCAAGTGCATGACGTGCTCAAAGCGCAGAACATGACTCCGGTGCCCATCGCGCCGAATTGGATTGCTGGCCTCATCAACCTGCGCGGCCGCATTGTCACCTGCATTGACCTGCGCGCTCGCCTTGGCTTGCCGCCAGCGACGGAGGAAGATGACGTCACCGGCATGAGCGTCGTGGTTGAGCAGAATGGCGAGCCCTATAGCTTGCTCATTGACCGCGTAGGGGACGTGCTCAAGCTTCCGCTGGATGACTATGAGCGCAACCCAGTGACCCTTGAATCCACATGGGCGGAAGTCTCAGCCGGTGTTTACCGCTTAGACGGCGAATTGCTGGTCATTTTGGATGTTGAGCGACTGCTTGATTTCGCAGCCTTTTCGCAAGCAGCTTAGGCCTGACAAGGACGCATCTCATGCCCACGTGTTTGGTCGTTGATGATTCAAAAATCATCCGCCGCGTCGCAAAGCGCATCTTAGAAGAGATTGCCTTTGAGGCCCGCGAGGCCGGCGACGGACGCGAGGCCATGCAAAGCATCAAGGCGCAGCTGCCTGATGTTGTCTTGCTGGACTGGAACATGCCCGTCATGGACGGCATGACCTTTCTGCGCACACTGCGCAGCCAACAAGGCCCTCAGCCAACCGAATAAATCTCTCCCTGCTGCACATCTAAAAATTCATCATATGTATTTTCACTTCCCGTAAGGAAAGGTGCTCCCGGTTGACCGCTCTCCGGATTTACCCCAATTCCGGTGAAAG
>JBCCDR010000154.1:0-6525 GCA_039030675.1 Pseudomonadota bacterium
CTCGAAGCTAGCAATGAAGCTGCCCATACTTACCTGACTCATTTTTCTAAAACGTCCCTAGAGGTGCTCAATAGCTATAAAGTAACAGCCTTGCTTGTTTTTATCCAAGGTGACGCGGCGCGGATTGAGGCGTGCGCCAAAGCCATCGCTAATGCTGCTGCAAAGCCACTTTCTGTGTCTCAGAGCGCGCTGCTTGCCCCGCTGCCAAGTCCGGCGCGGAACATAATTTGCGTGGGAAAAAACTACCGTGCGCATGCCAAGGAATTTGGCCAATCCGGCTTTGATGCGGGGGCCCAGGGCGGTGATGAAATCCCTGAATACCCGATCCTTTTCTCCAAAATGCCGTCCAGTGTGACGGAGCCTTTTGCCGATATCTCTTTAAGTGCTGACCCGCTTGGCGAGACGGATTATGAAGGCGAGCTGGGTGTTATCATCGGCACGGGGGGGCGCAATATTTCAGCGGGTGAGGCCATGGATCATGTCTTTGGCTATACCGTCCTCAATGATGTCACGGCCCGCGGCCTGCAGAAACGGCACAAGCAGTGGCTCTTGGGCAAAAGCCCCGATGGATTTTGCCCCATGGGCCCCGGCATTCTCCACGCCAGTGCGGTGCAGGATTTAGGGGCCCTGCGGCTGGAGACGCACGTGAATGGCGCGCTGCGTCAAAGCGCTCCCATTGCAGACCTCATCTTCGATATCCCTTGCCTGATTGAGACCTTGTCGCGCTCCATCACGTTGGAGCCTGGCGACATCATTGCTACTGGCACGCCGGAAGGCGTTGGCATTGGCCATACCCCGCCAGTGTTTCTGAAGCCCGGCGACCGTGTGCGCGTCAGCATTGATGCGATCGGCGCCATTGAAAGCCGTTTCACAGCCTGAAAGGACCCTCGCTCATGAGCGCTGACATCACGATTTATAACCCCGACAGCCTGGGTGCGCCGCTGGGCCAATACACCCATGTGACGCGCGTAAAGGCCAATGAATTCTTGTTCATTGCAGGGATGCTGTCGGCCAATCCAGACGGGGACATTGTTGGCGTCGATGATTTTGAAGCGCAGTGCGAGCAAGTTTTTGCCAATATCGAAGCCGCGTTGCGCTCAGCCGGCGCTGACTTTTCAAATGTGGTGCAATTCACCACCTATCTGGTGCATTCCCAGGACATCCCTAAATTCATGGACTATCGCCTCAGCCGCTTTCCAGATTTCTTCCCAAGCGGCGTTTATCCGCCAAACACGCTTTTGATGGTTGATAGGCTGGTACAAGAGCCTTTCTTGGTTGAAGTGCAGACGATTGCGGCGGTCTAAGCCAGCCTCAAGTCTTATTTGCGGAGACAGCCTTGCTCTGTTGCACGGGCTTGCTCCTGAGCGCCGCGACGCCTTTCTTGAGCGCATTGACGGCGCAGCATCGCGCCAAGGGGTTAAGATGTGTTGGCCGCACCTGCGCGAGGGCCGTCTCGAGCGGGGCGCCACCCTCGCGGCCCTTAGGCATTTTCTAGCGCCAAACAGTCAGGGCGCGTCCCCCGGCAAGGCAAGCGTGGCAACCTTGGGGGCGGCAATGGCGCAAGAGAAATCAGCTGGACTGACTGTCTCTGCTGGGCTGGCCGTGGCGAGACGGCTCGGCGCTGCAGCGTTTGTCACAGGCGGTTTGGGCGGCATCCACTTGCCTTTACAGCCCGCCAGCGCGCTATCAGACCGTGATGTTTCAGCAGACTTACATGCCATCGCCAGCGCGCATCTGCCCCTATACTGCGCCGGGTTTAAGCCGTTTATCGATGCGCCTGGGTCCCTGGCTTATTTGGAATCGCTCGGCGTGCCCGTTGTCCAGATTGGCCCTGGCACCCTGCCCGCTTTGTATGCCAACGACTATGGCGCAAAGCCGCCATTGACCTGCGATAGTGCACAAATGGCTTGGGCCATCTGGCGGGCCCATAAAAGCTTAGGAACCGGCAGCGGCGCTGTCATCTGCGTGTCCCTGCCGCAAGACCGGGCCATTGCGCCAGGCGTCCTCCTCGAGGCAACCGGGCGAGAGCTTGAGACGGTTGCCGCAGCAAGTGTTACCGGTCAAAGCGTGACGCCGGCGCTGGTGCAGGCCTTGCGTCGACACTTGGGCCCCGCGCTTGACGATGCAAATGAAGCCGCTTTAACCCAGGCAGCACTCACTGCTATAGACAGCGTTGCACACGATAAGATGAGCAAGACATACACGCCCTATGCCCAAGAAAACGCCTGACACATCCGACCCGCTCAAGCCCGTGGACTATCTCAAGCAACAGCAACCGGGCAAACCCATTGCTGAGGTTTTGGCAAACGTCTTCCGCCAGCGCATTATGGACGGTGAATATTTGCCAGGAACGCGCATGGTGGAGACAGAAATCACCGAGCTATACGGCGTCAGCCGCGGGCCTGTTCGGGAGGCGTTTCGCAAGCTCATCGCAGATGGCCTGCTGGAGACACAAAAGCACAAAAGCCCAGTGGTGCGCGGCGTTGACAAAGAGCGCTTTGCGCAAATGTTTCAGGTCCGCGCTGTGCTCGAAGGGCTTGCGGCGCGATTGGTCGCCGCGCGTAGCACCCATAAGTCTGTGCGCGCCATCATGACCAAGGAGCTCGACCTTTGGCAGACGATGGATCTGGATGACGCGCTTGGCTTTGTTAGCGCAAACACCGCTTTCCACACGTTGATGCGTGACCATTGTGCTAATCAGGTCCTGCAAGAGGAAATCGACCGCCTGGCAATACCAGGCTTTAAGGCGGTCTTCGCGCCAACGGCAACACGCAAGGACGTGGCTGCCTCCGTAAAAGAACACAGCGCCGTTTTATCGGCCGTCTTAGATGGTGATGGCGCCAAGGCCGAGCGCCATATGGTCAAACACGTCGAAGCATCCGCGGTGCGCGTCATCGCCAATTACACAGACACACTGTTTGACCGCCGTCGCCGCGAGCTTGCCCGGCTGAAGGGCACAGACGGGGTATAACCCCCCCGCCACGCCGCCTTACCCCAAAATTGCCTGAAGAGATTTTCTCTCTTGCCTGTCTTCCGACTTCATGTATTGTAGGACAACTTTTGTCATTCAGGAGAGAGGGCATGGCCACGCAGCCGCTGGAAAATACGTCGCTGGAATGGCCGGTGTCCGATTTCACGCGCGTGCCATATCAAGTGTTTCACGATGCAAGTCTGTATGCGCGCGAGAAGGCAGCGCTGTTCCATGGTCCGCATTGGAACTATCTGTGCCTAGAGGCCGAAATCACCCAGCCCGGCCAGTATGTGACGACCTATGTGGGGGATACGCAGGTCGTCGTGAACCGCACTGAAGACGGCGAGGTTTTCGCCTTCATCAACAGCTGCGCGCATCGCGGCGCCCAGCTGGTTCGCAAGCTGCGCGGCGAGGCGAGCTCGTTTACCTGCGCCTATCACCAATGGTGTTTTTCAAATAAAGGCGACCTTCTTGGCATTCCCCAGCAACGCGGCGTGAAGGGCAAGGGCGGCATGCCCAAAGACTTTGACAAGTCAAAGCACAAGCTCAAGACGCTGCGCGTGGCAACCTATAAGGGCCTCGTCTTTGGTACCTTCTCGCAGGAGACCCCGCCTTTAAGAGGCTATATCGGCCCGGCGCTGCTTGAACAGATTGACCGCATCTTTGACAGGCCCATCAAGCTGCTTGGCTATTATCGCCAGCGCGTTCCAGCCAACTGGAAGCTGTATTTGGAGAATGTGAAAGACCCCTATAACGCCGGCCTGTTGCACCTCTTCCACGTGACCTTTGGCATCTACCGGCCGACCATGTCCGGCCGGGTTTTCATGGATGAAAGCAAGGGGCACTCGGTCCTACGCACAGCGGATATTGATGAAAGCCAGGATGAGGTGAAGTCGGTTTATTCTGGCAGCGAGAAATACCGGCCAGACTATAAACTCAAAGACCCATCCCTTTTTGATGTGACGCCTGACTATCCAGACAAAGTCACCAACATGATTATGACCATCTTCCCCAATCTCATGTTGGGCCAGGTAGCCAACACCTTCCAAATCCGACATGTCCGCCCTAAGGGGCTGAAAGAGTTTGAGCTGTTTTGGACGTATTTTGGCTTCGCTGACGACGATGAGGACGCCATTGAAGGCAAGCTGCGTCAATCGAACTTTGTGGGACCGGCCGGCTATATTTCCCTTGAAGATGGGGAGGCCGGACGTCTGGTACAGCTCGGCGTGGAAGGGCGGGACCCAGCTGACAGTTCGATCGTGCGGATGGGCGATGATGGCGTCATTGATAACCAAGACACCTTAGCGACGGAAGTCGCCGTGCGTGGCTTTTGGAAGCATTACGCTGCAAGCCTTGGCCTTGAGCTTGCGCCATGACCGCTATGCCAAAGCTGGGCGCGGATGTGGACGCGCAGACAGAGCGTCAAGTGGCGCGATTCTTAACGCAATATACGCGCTGCCTCGATGAAGATCGGCTTGAAGACTGGCCTTCGTTCTTCTCCGGCAATGGTGTCTACCGTGCGCTCTCACGCGAAAATGAGGCGCTCGGTCTACCAGCGCCGCTGATGTATTATTATTCGCGCGCCATGATGGAAGACCGGGTCACCGCGCTGCGCGACGCGCTGACCTATGAGCCGGTTTATACCCGTCACATCACCTCAGGACTCCTCATTGAACGCGGTGACGACGTTCTCATAAGCCGGTCGGATTTTGCGCTGTATCAATCGACGGAAGAAGGTATCACGCGCCTGTTTGCCGTCGGTGCCTATCAAGACACCATCACGCAGGAAAACGACCGCCTTGCTTTCATAGATCGGCGGGTGATTGTCGACACCTTCGGCATTCAAAACCTAATTGCAACGCCTCTATGACTAGCCCGTTCAAAAATGTAGCCCCAGTTGAGATCGGCTTTGAGGGGCTAACCATGCGTGGCTGGCGCGGCGGCAGTGGCTTCCCCATTCTCCTCATCCACGGCAGCGGGCCTGGCGCCGGCAGTGTCGGCAATTGGCGCCTCGTGCTGGATGATCTGGCAAGGCAGTATGACGTGCTTGCCATTGACCTGATTGGCTTCGGTGCTTCAGACCGCAAGACGGATGGCCCGTCCTTTGATTTCGGCCTATGGACACGCCAAGCCGCTGCTGCACTTGAGTGGCTTGTGCCAGACGGCGCCGTGGGCGTTATCGGCCACTCCATTTCAGCCGCCATCGCCTTCCAACTGGCGGCCGATCGCCCGCGCATCAATGGCGTTTTGGGCACTGGCTGCATGGGCGCGGCGATGCCAGTGAACGCGCATCTGAACCATGTTTGGCGCTGCCCAAAGAACCGCAGTGACATGGCAACAGCAGCGCGTTTGCTCATCAACGACCCGGCGCTGATCACCGACGCGTATTTGGATGCGCGCATGGAGATTATCGGCGACCCTGCTTATCAGGCGTATTTTGACGACATGTTTGCGCGCCCCTTTGCCGATTACATCGCGCAGGCGACCATAGCTGATGACGTCCTCAGCAAGGTCACTGCGCCGACAATATTGCTGCACGGCACGCAGGACCTGGCCTTTCCCATCGAACACTGCTCGGACGTGCTCGCGCCCAAAATTCCAAAGGCTGACTTATGGCGGCTGGCGAATTGCAGCCACTCTATCGCCATGGAACGCCGTGACGCGTTCCTCGCCGCCTGCCAGCTCCTCTTTCCACAATAAGGCGCAGACTTATGGTCAAAATCTTCAAATGCGGTGAGTTCTTTGAGAGCCAAAGTGGCGCCGTCCTTGCGAACCATCAGCTTCACGTATCTGCCGGCAAGGTGACCTATAGCGGGCCTGCTGAGGCGGCGCCGCCCGTGCCTGCCGACGCCGACGTGATGGATCATTCCAGCCAGTTCGTCATGCCGGGCATGATCGATTGCCACGTCCATTTGTCTTATGGCGAAGCCAAGACCGAAGAGGACATCGATCTCTTCGCATCGCTGGAATTTCGCGCTCTGCGCGGCATGGAAGCAGCGCAGCGCATTTTGCGCGCTGGCTATACAAGCGTGTGCGACCCCACCACCTCTGGCCGCGTCAGCCTTGCCATTCGCGATGCCATTGACGCCAAGTTGTTTAAAGGCCCAAAGCTCACCTGCTCAGGCCAAAACATCAGTACGCGGCAAGGCCTTGTGGACTGGTACCCAACCTGGATAGGCGTGCCTGACACCTCCATTGGAAAGATTGTCACCAGTATCGACGAAGGTATTGAAGTCATCCGTGTCCAGGTGAAAGACGGCGTTGATTTTATCAAGCTTGCCATGGATGGAGACAGCATGAACCCGTCGTCCATTCGCCTCTCCTGTGCGTTCAGGCAAGAGGAGGTAGATGCGCTGGTAACGGAAGCACACAGGCTGGGCCGCAAAGTCGTGGTCCATGCGCGTGGGTCTGAAGGCGTGCTCTACGCCGCCAAGGCGGGCGTTGACCTCATCTTTCACGCCAGTTGGATGGATCAGGAAGGGCTGGACGCTGCTCTGGAGAATGGCTGCGCGGTCTGCCCCACCTTGTCACTGCTGGTGAATAATATCGAGTTC
>JBCCDR010000155.1:0-6504 GCA_039030675.1 Pseudomonadota bacterium
ACGCCCGCTTTGTCCCAGAAACACACGCTATCCTCGCTTCAGCCCTACAAGCTCAGTCCGCCATCAATCACAAACTCTGCCCCCGTCGCCAGGTTGCTTTCATCGGACGCTAGATAGACGACGATATGGGCCGTGTCATCGGGCACGCCCATGCGGCCGATGGGCATGTTGTTTGTGAACATCTCGAGCATCGCCTGCGGGTGTGGGGATGCGTCGGCGACAGATTGGACGTTGGGCGTGAGGATGACGCCGGGGTGGACTGAGTTGACCCGGATGTTGTTTTTCTGAGCAGCGCACCATAGGGCAATGGATTTGGTGAGCATGGCGGCGGAGGCCTTGGCGGCATTGTAAGCGGCCAGGGCGGCATCGGGTTTGAGGCCTGCGGCGGAGGAGAAATTGATCATCGAGCCGCCGCCCGAGCGGGTCATTAAATCCATGGCGCTTTGGCAGCCGAGGAAAATTGAATCTACATCGACCGTAAAGCAGCGTTTGAAGTCCTCATAGCTGATGTCCATGATGCCGCCATAGACGGTGACGGCGGCGTTGTTGACCAAGACGTCCAGGCGGCCATGGCGTTCTTCCATGGTGGCAATCACCTCTTTCCAGCGGTCTGGGTCGGTCACATCTTGGTGGAGGAAATCTATGCCCAGCGCTGTGGCGGTCGCTTCGCCCGCTTTGGCGTTATAGTCGGTGATGGTGACTTTGGCGCCTTCTTTCACCAGCATGGCAGCGGCGGCCTCGCCAAGGCCCATGGCCCCGCCGGTGAGTAAAACGACTTTGTCTTGTACGCGGCCCATAGCAGCTCTCCCCAAATGTGGGGGGGAGGCTAGGCATTTCTCGCTTTAAAGCACCTAGCAGAAATGGCGCTTAAACGGCAGCAAGCTGGCGCAGCGGGCGGCCTTTTACCAGCGCCTGGGCAGCGGACATGATGCCTTTGGTATCGATGCCGTTGACGCGGTAGAGGTCTTGGACTTGGCCGGTCTGGCCAAATTTCTCCACGCCCAGCGCGCGGCTGCGATGGCCATGGACACTGCCGAGCCAGGCCAGGGTCGCCGGATGGCCATCGAGCACCGTGACGATGCCGCAATGACGCGGCAAGCCTTCAAGCAAACGCTCAATATGGCTGGCGCTGAATTCCAAACCGTCCGCCCGGCGGCGCATGGCTTCGTTCCAGCCCTTGTGCAGGCGGTCAGCAGACGTGATGGCCAGCACGGCCACATCGCGGCGGTCTTCGGCCATCAGGCCGGCGGCCTGGATCGCTTCGGGCGCAATCGCGCCGGTATAGGCGATGACGACTTCGGTATTGGGGCCGGGTTTGCGCAGCCAATAGGCGCCTTCAAGCAGATCGTCTGTCTCTTGCGCATCAAGCTGGCGGCTGGGCTGCTCGAGCGGCCGGGTGGACAGGCGCAGGTACATCGAGCCGCCCTTGGCATCGTCCAGCAGGTCATTGCCATCGGGGTTGCCGTCGCGCTGCATATAGTCAAACCCGAAGCGCATGATGGCGGATAGCTCGTCCACAAAGGCCGGCTCAAACGACGCAAGGCCAGGCTGGGCCATGCCTACCAGCGGTGTGCCGATGGACTGGTGCGCACCGCCTTCTGGCGCCAGAGTGACGCCCGACGGCGTTGCCACCAGCATGAAGCGCGCATCTTGATAGCACGCATAATTCAGCTGGTCCGCGCCGCGGTAAATGAAGGGGTCATAGACCGTGCCGATGGGCAGCAAGCGCTCACCATTCAAGGAATGTGACAGGCCCAAAGCTGACAGAATCAGAAACAGGTTGGATTCGGCAATGCCCAGCTCAATGTGTTGGCCTTCCGGGGAGAAATTCCAGGTGTAGGTCGATGGGATACGCTCGGCTTTAAAGGTGTCGGCGAGGTTCTCCTTGGCAAATAAGCCGCGCCGGTTCACCCAAGGGCCTAAATTGGTGGACACCGTCACATCCGGCGCTGTGGTCACGACGCGCTCAGCCAGCGCCGTGTCCGTGCGGGCCAGCTCGTTCAGGATTTGGCCAAAGCCCATCTGTGTTGACACAGGTTTGCCGCGCCCATCGGGCCAAGGCAGGACATTGAGCACATCAATTTTTGGCGCTTCGAACCGGCGGCGCCCTTTGGAGAAGAAGGGGGCCGATTTAACCGCTGCTTCCAGCGTGTCGGCCGGCACGGTGGCGCCTTCATAGAGGTCCCACTCATGGCCTTCACGCACGCCCATCTGGGTGCGCCACTCGCTCATCTGCGCGGGCGTCATCAGGCCGGCATGGTTGTCTTTGTGGCCAGCCAGCGGCAGGCCCATGCCTTTGATGGTGTAGCACACGAACAGCGTTGGCGTGTCGCTCTTGCCCGCCTCTTCAAAGGCATCCAGCAGGGACGGCATGTCATGGCCGCCCAGGTTGGACATCAGCGCTTCGAGTTCCTCATCGCTGCGTTTTTCAATCAGCGCGGTCACAGGGCCTTGGTCGCCAATCTCATCGAGCAGGCGCTCGCGCCAGGCTTTGCCGCCTTGGAAAGTGAGGGCGGAATAGAGCTGGTTGGGGCACTGGTGGATCCAGGTGCGCAGCTTTTCCCCGCCTGGCTCAGCAAAGGCTTCCTCCTGCAATTTGCCATGGCGCAGCACGACCACGTTCCAGCCAAAGGAGCGGAACATGTCTTCAAATTTCTGCCAGAGGCCTTCGCGGACCACGGCATCCAAGGACTGACGGTTATAATCGACAATCCACCAGGTGTTGCGCAGGCCGTTTTTCCAGCCTTCTAAGAGCGCTTCATAGATGTTGCCTTCATCCATTTCCGCATCGCCGATGAGGGAAATCATGCGGCCTTCTGGCCAGTCTTTCATCCAGCCATGGGCCTTCACATAATCTTGCACCAGTGAGGAGAACAGCGTGTGGGCCACGCCAAGACCCACCGAGCCGGTTGAGAAATCCACATCGTCGACATCTTTGGTGCGGCTGGGATAGCTCTGCGCGCCGCCAAGCCCGCGGAAATTCTTCAGCTTCTCGCGTGTTTGATTGCCAGCGAGATATTGGATGGCATGGAAGATGGGCGAGGCATGGGGCTTAACGGCAACCCGGTCTTCCGGGCGCAGTGTATTGAAATATAGCGCGGTCATGATCGTGGCCATGGAGGCCGAGGAGGCTTGGTGCCCGCCGACCTTCACTTCGCCGCCCGGACGCACATGATTGGCGTGATGGATCGTCCAAGAGGCAAGCCAGAGGATGCGGCGTTCCAAATCACGCAGAATGTCTAAATCAGTGTGCGCCATAGCCCAGCCTTTTTCACATGAAGATCTCGTGCAGCTTACTTACCAAAAAAACGTTAGAAAAACCCTGCAAAGACTCGCAAACATGCCCCTCGATATGCGATAAAATTGCGCATATCATGTTTTTAGGGACGGAAAATTGCATGCTTGACAAAATTGATAGAAGAATACTGCAGTGTTTACGCGACGATGGACGGCTGAGTTTGCAGGCCTTGGCCGACGCCGTGGGGCTGAGCGCGAGCCCATGTTCACGCCGCTTAAAAGCGCTGGAGGAGGCGGGCCATATTCAAGGCTATTGCGCGCTCATTAACGAGCATAAGATCGGGTTTACCGTGTCGGTCTTCGTCTCGGTTCAGTTGGACCGCCAGATTGATGATGCGCTTGAGCGCTTTGAGGCCGCGGTGCGCAGTTTCCCCGAAGTGGTTGATTGTTGGCTGATGACAGGCAGCCGGGATTATCTGATGCGTGTGGTGACGCTTGATCTGGCGGATTTTGAGCGCTTCTTGTCAAAGAAGCTGACCAAGGTATCCGGCGTCGCCACCATTGAGTCCTCCATTCCGCTGCGGCAAGTGAAAAACGATATCTGCCGCGCGCCGGAGGTGTGATACATCCAGCCCCGTCATGCTGATCACTGCGCTGGTTTTCCTCCTCCTTGCAACGGGCGCTGCTGTTGCCGGTTTAACGGGCATTGCAGCCGCCGCCACAACCATGGCCAAGATCTTCTTTCTGGTTTTCCTGATTTTATGGGTGATGGCGGGCGTGATTCGCGCGCTCGATCCACCCGACGACGAGACCTGACAAAGACCAGCCTGAAAAACATCAGAAAGCCTCAAAAAAACTCGCGGGAATTTACCGAGTTTTTACGCCCCCTGCGGCATATGGCTGCTGACATCCGCTGACATGAGGCAGTGATCGCGTTGATCACGAGGGACGTTGGCGGCAACGACAATGATTGGACGAACCATGTTACAGCGGCTCAATTCTCTCTCTTTAACCACCAAGCTTTGCGCAGCGCCCGTCCTGGCCGCCGTGCTTCTTTGCATCAGCGTGATCGTGACTCAGGCTCTGTTAGGGACAACGGAAGAAAAACTGACCACGATGGTGGAACGCGACTTTGCGGCCTCGAACCGCCTCGGCAAAGCGGAAAGCGAGTTTCGCTCGCTCAATGCCCAGGTGTTTCAGACGCTTACAAATGCAGCCGCTGATGCAAGCAGTGGTGAGATTGCAGCCCAGCAGCAAGCTTTGCAGGAGACTGCATCCGCGCTGTCTGAGGAGATGAAGGCGCTTGCGAGCGACTATCCAGCCTTGGTGAGCGCAGAAGCAGCCACGACACTGACGAGTGAGCTGCAGCAATATGTGGAAGCCTTTGACGTTGTTGCTGAGATGCTTGCCATCGACTTTGCAACGGCTGTTTCCTTCGTTGATCCGTTTCAAGAAAATTATGGCCGCGTGCTGGCGCAGTTTAGCGCGCTGAGTGACGCCACGCAGACGGCTATTGGTGATGATGCCGGTGCAGTGATGCAGGCGGTGGATCAAACCGGCTTGGTCGCTATTCTCTCTGGCGTTATCGTCACGGTCATGGTGCTGGGCATCGGCCTGTTCCTGGGCCGCAAGATGTCGCAATCCATTGGCGGTATTGCGACAGCAACGACCGACCTGGCCAATGGCCGGCTGGATATTGATTTTGACGCGCTTGAGCGCGGCGATGAGCTGGGCAGCGTTGTCAGCGCCCTGCGCCAATTCCGCAGCGACATGGAAGAAAATGAGCGCCTGCGCAGCGAACGTGAAGCCGAAGAGCGCCGCCGCATTGAAGAAGAAGCGGTTCGCCGTGAGGAAGAAGCCAAGCGCAAACAAGATGCGCTTGAACTTGAACAGTCCCGCGATGAGGAAGCCAAGCGCAGCCGTGCGAAGCTCATGGAAGAGCTGGCCGATCGTTTTGATAGCCAGTTCTCCGCCGTGATGACGAATATGGACGGTGACACGGAGTCACTGGCCGCATCTGCAAAAGGCCTGAAAGAAATCGCGTCGCAAAATGGCGCCATGAGTGAAGAGCTCACCAGCGTTGCTGATGACGTCTCCACCAACATTCAAACGGTGGCAACCGCCACTGAAGAGCTGTCCTCCTCCATTCGCGAGATTGCCCGCCAGGTCAATGATTCCTCCTCTTCCGTTCAATCAGCCGTGTCCTTGGCTGGCGAGACGGCAGGCACGGTGCAAAACCTTGCTAAGGTTGCTGACAACATTGGCGAGGTCGTCACGCTCATTAATGAGATTGCCGCCCAAACCAACTTGCTGGCGCTCAATGCCACCATTGAAGCCGCTCGGGCCGGCGATGCAGGCAAAGGCTTTGCGGTCGTGGCCAGCGAGGTGAAAACGCTGGCTGGTCAAACCGCCAAGGCAACGGATCAGATTTCCCAGCAAATCGTGAACGTTCAGTCCGTGACCAATACGGTGGTGGATGCCATCCATCAAATCGAGACCACCATCACGACCATCAGCAACTCCACGACAGAGATCTCTGCGGGCGTCTCCCAGCAAAGCCAAGCAACAGAGGAAATCTCTTATACCGCTGCGCAGGTCTCCCAGCGTCTGGAAAGCCTCACCAGCAGCACCAAAGAGCTCACGCAGTCAGCACGCAGCAATGATGAAGCTGCCGACCAGCTGGCCAATGCCGTTGCCTCCATGCAAGGCGGCGTGAGCACGCTCAACCAAGAATCAGAGCGTTTCGTGAAAGAAATCCGCGCCGCCTAGCCAGGCGCGCAGCAAAAAAGAAAAAGAGCCCGTCGCAGCAGCGGCGGGCTTTTTTATTTGTCGGGTATGCTCTGGGCACAGAGCCCGAAGCAGACCTCAACCAGTATCGAATTTAGCCGCTACGTTTCGCAAGCGCGGTAAGAACGTCGCCATTCCTCCACGAGAGGATGTTGTTGCTGGCCAGAAATCCAAATCCAATAATTGCTATGCCGATAATTTCTGAGAGCTCAGGTGTTTCGCCGAGAACAATTGTCGAGATAAAAAGCGCAACGGCTGGCGTTAAGATTGGCAGCAGTGCAGCTGTCTGAACTGACAATGTGCGCAAGGCTCCAATAAGCGCAACGACACTGATGACGCCGCCTACCCATCCTTGGATAAGGGTCTGAACTACAACCATTCGGGCATCTGCTACTCTCAGCTCCTTTATGGCTTCTGGCGCGAAAAGCAGGATTGCAACAATAGCCGAGCCAGCTGCCACTAGAGCTGTGCCCTCCAGCA
>JBCCDR010000156.1:0-6466 GCA_039030675.1 Pseudomonadota bacterium
CGGTTAACCTCCCCCGAAGAGCGCCGCATTGCTGAACTAGATTCAGCATCTCTGTCAAATAGAGGCTCAAGCGTCTCAACGAGGCCCTGAATCAAGTTCAGGGCTACGGCTCTGGGCTAGAGGCTTTTAGCGGCGCAAGCCGAGGCGCTCAATAATGCCCTTATAGCGGGCTTCGTCTTTGCGCTTCACATAGTCGAGCAGGCTGCGACGCTGGTTCACCAGCATGAGTAGGCCGCGGCGGCTGTGATTGTCTTTTTTGTGGGACTTGAAGTGCTCCGTCAGGTTGGAAATCCGCTCGGACAGGATTGCAACTTGCACTTCTGGTGAACCCGTGTCGCCATCTTTGACGGCGTATTCTTTGATAAGCTCAGCTTTGCGCTTTGCAGTAATCGACATCACGTTTCTCCTTCATCTAACTGGTCTTCACTCAGCTGAAAGACCCGGCGCGGCTGCACCATGGGGCCTGTCACCTGCGCGAGGGCGAGCGCCTGGCCATTACATGTCAGGAGTACGTCGCCATCACGGTGCTCTTGGGTGTGAATGGCTTGGCCATGTCGCACCTTTTGAGCGTCCTGCGCCGAAACGGCCAGTGCCGGGATGTCGTCCAGCACGGTCTCTAGCGGCGCAAGCAAGCTGGGCTTATGACGAGTGGCCTCCAGCTTTTCAAGTGAAATCGCATCTTCCAGTCCAAATGGCCCGACCTGACGGCGCTGTAAGAGGCTCACATGACCTTGCGTCCCCAGCGCATCGGCCAAATCACGCGCAAGAGAACGCACATAAGTGCCCTTCCCGCAGAGTACATCAAAAAGCGCCCGATCCGCTTGCACATCAATCAGGGTGAGCTCGTGAACCTCGACGGTGCGCGCTTTGAGCGTCACATCCTCGCCGGCACGGGCTAAATCATAAGCGCGTTTGCCATCCACCTTAATGGCGGAGAAGGCTGGCGGCACTTGGGATATGGAGCCGATGAACTGGGGCAAGGCGGTTTCAATGGCTTGCAAGTCGGGCAGCACATCGCTGGTGGCGATGGTCTCTCCTTCCAAATCATCCGTGCTGGTCGCACGTCCCCACGTGACCTCGAAGCGATACGTCTTGCGCGCGTCCACCAGAAAAGGAAGCACTTTGGTCGCTTCGCCAAAGGCGATGGGAAGGATGCCGCTTGCAAGGGGGTCCAGCGTGCCGGCATGTCCAGCTTTTTGCGCGCCAAGCAACCAGCGGGTTTTGCCAACCGCTTGCGTCGAGGTCATGCCAAGGGGTTTGTGGAAGTTCAGCCAGCCAGAAAGAGGCCGGCCCTTTTTACGCCGGCCCATCTTTCTCTAAGTCAGCGCGCACTTTGGGCTGGTTGAGCAGCTTTTCAATGCGGTCGGCTTCATCGAAGCTCTCATCCACCCGGAAGCTGAGGCGCGGTGTGTATTTGGTTTGCACCACCTGCCCCAACTCGCGCTGAAACATCGGCGCGACCCGCTTGAGCACGGACATCATCTCATCAATGTCGGTGCCGCCCAGCGGCATGACAAAAGCTGTGGCATGGCGCAAATCTGGGCTAACGCGCACTTCGCTGACAGTGATGGAGTGCCCCTCCAGCTCGGTGAGACCAAGCTCATTGCGCGAGAGCATTTGCGAGAGCGCATGGCGAAGGCTTTCACCCACGCGCAACAGCCGAACAGAGGGCGCTCCTTTTGCGCTTTTGTGCTTCATGACCGTGCCTTAAAAGACCGCGGCGCGCTAAATGACGCGCTCGCGCTCCTCTTCTCTATAGACCTGCACTTCATCGCCTGGGCGAATGTCGGAGAAGTTCTCAAAGGTCATGCCACACTCAAGGCCATTGCGCACTTCAGGCACATCATCTTTAAAGCGCCGCAGCGAGCCAATTTGGCCGGTATAGAGAATGACGTTGTCGCGCATGATGCGCGCCTTGGCCTCGACTTGGATGACGCCCTCGGTGACCTGACAGCCAGCGGCTTTGCCGGCCTTGCCAGCGGAGAAAGCCTCTTTGACCAGCGCAGTACCAATCACTTCTTCCACAATCTCCGGACCAAGCTGGCCGGCCATAGCCGCCCGCACATCATCGATGAGGTCATAAATGATGGCGTAATACTTCATCAGCACGCCTTCTTTTTCCGCCAAATCGCGCGCTTGTTTGTTTGCGCGGACCTGGAAGCCGATGATGAGCGCATCGGAAGCGGCAGCCAGCGTGATGTCGCTCTCGGTGATGCCGCCAACAGCTGTGTGCAGCACATTGACCTTGATGTCTTCGTTGGACAGTTTCTCCAGCGCCGCGCTAATGGCTTCCACAGAGCCCTGGACGTCGCCTTTGATGACGACGGGGAAGCTCTCGGCTTGCTTGTCCTTCATCTTGGAGAACATGCTCTCCATGGATGTTGGCGCCGCCACTGTCCGTTTCTTACGGATTTGGTCTTGTCGATACTCGGAGACTTCACGGGCACGCGCTTCATTGTCCACCACGGCAAAGTCATCACCTGCTGATGGCGCGCCTTGAAGGCCAAGAATCTCGACTGGCATGGACGGCAACGCTTGCTTGATTTGCTTGCCGCGATCATCGATCAGCGCACGCACGCGGCCCCACTCGGCGCCGCAGACGAAGATGTCCCCGACTTTGAGCGTTCCGCGATTGACCAAGACTGTGGCCAATGGGCCGCGCCCTTTGTCGAGCTTAGCTTCAATCACCACGCCTTCTGCATCGCGGTCTGGGTTGGATTTGAGTTCAAGCAGTTCCGCTTGCAGCGCAATGGCTTCTAAGAGCTTGTCGATATTGGTTTTCTGCAGCGCGGAGACTTCCACCTCTTGCACGTCACCGGACATGCTCTCGACGATGACTTCGTGTTGCAGCAACATGGTGCGGACCTTGTTGGGGTCAGCGCCTTCGCGGTCGATCTTGTTGATGGCCACAATCATGGGCACTTCCGCCGCTTTGGCGTGGTTAATCGCCTCAATGGTTTGAGGCATGATGCCATCGTCGGCGGCGACCACCAAAATCACAATGTCCGTCGCGCTGGCGCCGCGGGCGCGCATTTGCGTGAAGGCTTCGTGGCCTGGCGTATCCAGGAAAGTGATTTTATCGCCGCTGGGGATTTCCACCTGATAGGCGCCGATATGCTGGGTGATACCGCCCGCCTCGCCAGAGACAACATCAGCTTTGCGGATGGCATCCAGCAAGGAGGTTTTGCCATGGTCCACATGGCCCATAACCGTGACGACAGGCCAGCGGGGCTTGAGATCGTCATCAACGTCCTCATCCCCAACGAGACCAATCTCCACGTCAGACTCAGACACACGTTTCATTACATGACCGAACTCGGTGACCACGAGTTCAGCGGTATCCTGGTCCAGAGTTTGGTTGATGGTCACCATCATCCCTAAGTTCATAAGCGTGAGGACTACATCTGCGCCCTTTTCGGCCATCCGGTTGGCAAGCTCCTGAACAGTAATCGCCTCAGGAACCGTAATCTCGCGCGGCGCCTTGGCTTTGCCGCGCTGCGATGGCTGGCTGCCAGATGATTTTTGCTTCGCCCGCGCACGTTTCAGCGCGGCAAGCGAACGTGTGCGCTCTTCGTCATCATCATCAAGCGCGCGCGCAACCGTCAGCTTGCCAGACCGGCGGCGGTCATCGCCGCGGCCACGGCTTGGTTTGTTGTTTTGCTCGTCTTCACGGCCTTTGGTTGACTTGGTCTGCTTGCGGCGCGGGCCTGCCTCGTCTTCTTGCGGAGGCATGGCGGCCGGGTCTGGCATAGCCGCTTCCTTGGTTGCAGCTTTCTGGGGTTTGCGGCGCGCTTCTTCCCGCGCTTTAGCCTCAGCACGTTCAGCTTCCTCGCGCGCCTCACGGGCCAGACGCTCACGCTCCGCTTCTTCTTTCTTGCTTTCTTCCTCGCGGCGACGGCGCTCTTCCTCAGCAAGGCGACGCTCTTCTTCAGCCCGCTTCATCGCCTCGCGCACCATATCCTGGCGCGCTTCACGGCCCGTCGTTTCTTTTGCAGCGGGTGCCTTTGTTTCGACCTGCGGGGCCTCAGGCGCCGGCTCTGGCGCAGCAGGCGCTTCTTCGACGACGCCTTCAGGCTCATCACCTTTGCGCAGAATGCGCTTGCGCTTGCGCTCCACCACCACGGATTTTTTACGTCCATGCGAGAAGGCTTGTTGAACCTTACCGGTCTCAACGGTCGTGCGCACGCCAAGCGTCTTACGGCCAGACAGGGTTAGTTTCTTTTCTTCACTCATTTGGTCTCAGAGCCTTCTTCGTTCGTCTCGCGGTCAGCGCGATTGCGTTTTGGTTGTTCTGGCGGCGCTGCGCCCATGAAATCCTCATAGGTTTGCGCCAAATTCAGCAGGGTTTGCCAGCCACCGCGCTGTGCGAGCGCTGCGTGTACCACATTTTCCCTGCCCATTGCCAAGCTCAATTCTGCCCGGCTGAACAGCGTAATGACAGGCAGGCCAGCCGCCTGCGCCCGGGCGATGAATTTTGCGCTATTGCCCGCCCCATCGCTTGCGTTCAAAAAGACGGCAATCTTGCCGCCCATGGCAGCCTTTTCAACGCTGTCAGCGCCAAGGAAAATGCGGCCCGCGCCGCGTTCCATGCCCAGAATGGACAGCATGCGCTCTTTCAGGCGCGCGGCAATATCATCTGCGAACGTGGCTGGCAACGTGATGGACGCCGCATCCACGCCAAAATGGCGCGCTGCCTGCTTCTTCAGTTTGGAAGAGCGCACCGCCTTTTCAAGGCGCTGACGATGATAAGACACATAAAGCCCGCGCCCTGGCAGGCGCTGCTTGAAGTCAGCCACCAGCTGCGCGTCTGGCGACAACACCAGGCGCAGCAGGGATGGCTTAGGCGCGGTTTGGCCGGTTAGCGCACAGCGCCGCTCCGGTATGGCTTTTGCTGACATATACAAGTGTGGTGCCTCACCTTCCTGCCAGCGCTTACGCGCTGTCTCCGTCGGCGGCAGCCTCACTTGGGGCCTCGTCCTCATCGTCAAACCAGTGCGCGCGGGCGGCCATGATGATGGCATTGCCTTCTTCTTCAGACAGGTCAAAGCCAGCAAGTACGCCTTCGCGTTTATCCACCAGTTCATCGGTTGCCAAATCGCCCAAATCGTCGAGGGTGAGGATTTTGTTCTGGCCGAGGACGACCAGCATCTGCGGTGTGAGCAGTTCGATTTCGGCAACGCCGTCTTCAACGCCCAGGACCTTACGTTCTTCATCGGCCTGCTGTGCTTGACGGTCCAGCGCTTCATTGGCCCGCGTTTGCAGCTCTTGCGCTAGGTCTTCATCAAAACCTTCAACGGCGAGAAGCTCGTCAAGTTCCACATAAGCGACTTCTTCAAGAGACGTGAACCCTTCCGCGACCAGCAGCTGCGCCAGGGTTTCATCCACGTCCAGCTCGGTGACAAACATCTGGCTGCGCGCAATGAACTCTTCCTGGCGACGGTCAGATTCCTGGGCTTCCGTCATAATGTCGATGGTCCAGCCAGACAGCTGGCTTGCAAGACGCACATTCTGCCCGCGCCGGCCAATGGCCAGAGACAGCTGGTCATCGGGAACCACAACTTCGATCCGGTCATTGTCTTCATCCAGCACGACCTTGGCGACTTCAGCCGGCGCCAGGGCATTCACGATGAAGTTGGCTGGATCTGGCGACCAGTTGATGATGTCAATCTTCTCGCCGTGCAGCTCAGAGACAACAGCCTGCACCCGGCTCCCGCGCATACCAACGCAGGCACCGACGGGGTCAATAGAGCTATCATTGGAAATCACTGCGAATTTCGCGCGGCTGCCTGCATCGCGGGCAACGGCTTTGATTTCGATGATGCCATCGTAGATTTCAGGTACTTCTTGCTTAAACAAGCTGGCCAAGAACTCCGGCGCTGTCCGGGATAAGAAGATTTGCGGTCCGCGCTGCTCGCGGCGTACGTCTAGAATGAAGCAGCGCACACGGTCGTTTTGGCGGTGGTTTTCGCGCGGAATGACTTGGTCGCGGCGGATGACGCCTTCAGCGCGGCCCAAGTCCACAATCACATGGCCATATTCAACGCGCTTGATGACGCCCACGATGATTTCGCCAACACGGTCTTTAAATTCATCATATTGCCGGTCCCGCTCAGCGTCGCGGACCTTTTGGACGATGATTTGCTTGGCAGCCACGGCAGCCACACGGCCAAAATCAATGGGCGGCAGGGGGTCAGAAATCACATCGCCGACGGCTGCATCTTGTTTCTGGGATTTGGCCTGCGCAACGGTGACCTGGGTCGCGCTATCTTCTAATTCTGCATCCTCAACAACATGCGTGATGCGGAAGAGATGCGTCTCGCCGGATTTGCGGTCAATTTCCGCTTTAATCTCATTGTCCTCACCATAGCGCGCCATGGCCGCCTTCTTGATGGCCTCTTCAAGCGCGCCGAAGACGATATCTTTCTCAATCAGCTTCTCGCGCGCGACGGCATCGACAATCTGCAAG
>JBCCDR010000157.1:0-6386 GCA_039030675.1 Pseudomonadota bacterium
CCGTCTGTTTCGCCCGTGCCCAGCGCCTCATCGGCATCTGCTGTTGGCAGTTTTATGCGGCCTTCAAACGTGACGTCAAAATCGCCCGTCACAGTTTCTGGCAAGCTGTAGCTACCGACGAGTACGATATCGCCCAGGCCAGAAGCACTGCCGGACCTGTCCTCAAGCGGCGCGACATCCTCACTGCAGAACCGGTCAAACAGCGCCGGGCGTGTGAACTGAATGCGCGCGCAATTATCGGTTAAAATCGCCCCCCCATCGCCCGGAACCACATCGCCTGGTCCATCGACAGAAATGTAGGGAATAACCGCTTGCACGCTAAGCCCGCCGGTGCGGTAACGCAGGGACACGGGCACATAGAGGATATCAGTATCCTCCACATCACCATAGTCACCGGTGGAGACATCGACGCCAGTGCTGATAGAAAAATCATCCGCTTGGGCTGGGACAGCGGCGAGGGCACAGCCAGCCGCTATGAGAAGACGTAGATACACTTTAATTTTTCCAAGTCCGTTGCTCTGAACTCGATTCAGAGCCTTTTGCAGAAAGAAGTGCGGCGGTTGAGGGAGGTCCTGAATCAAGGTCAGGACAGTGGCTAAACGCTACCCCTCAACCACTCGCGAACCTTTGCCTAGTTGCGACCAGGGCGGAAAGCGCGGCGGTCTTGACGCGCATTCACGCGTTCACGCATAGAGCGCGGCGCGCGGGCGTCTTCTGGCAGGATTGCGCGAATATCCTCGCGTGCTTCGCTGCGGTTGGCGCGGATGTCAGACCGGGCCAATTGAATAGCCTCCACCTGTTCAGGCGCCGCTGTTTCCACATTGGCCTTCAGCGTTTCAAGGCTTGTACGCACAGAGGTGCGTTCCTCTTCCGTCAAACGGCGTTGCTCCGTGCGGGCGGTGTCCACAATGGGCTGAATCTCACTGCGCGCGGCATCGAAGTCCTCTGCCGCAAGCGTGCGGACCTCTTCGCGCAGGGGCGCAATATCTTCGCGGATCAGGTCGTTCTCAGCTTTGGTGGCTTCAACGATAGCGCGCACTTCAGCGCGTAATTCTTCATCCGTAATCGGGGCATCCTGCGCAAAGGCAGAAGGCACTGCAATGCAGGTCAATGTGGTCGTTAAAACAATCAACTTACGGGACATAGCGGGGCTCCTTAACGTCCGGTGTTACACATGAGCTGCCGCATGGGGCGCGCTCAAGGCCATTACGGACGACGCTGAAAAAACCCTTCGCAAAGACCCAAACAAAAATTTTTAAAAGCCCTAGATGTGCACTGATTTCTATTTTACTTCAGATACTTAAAGGACAGAGCATAAACCTCAATATCAGCAAGAAAGCGCCATGACAGGCGGCGCTTGAGAGGGTTAGGTCTTGTCTTTTTGCCGCCGAAAGTCAGCGGGAATGGGGCAATTGCTGCAGACGCGGTCATCGCATAACCGGCATAGGGTGCGGCGCTGTTGATCACTGGGGTCCAAGCGTGACAAGAGAGTGTGCAGCAGGTCGCCCAGCGTTTCCTGCTCTGCCTCACTGAGTGGCATCAAAAAAGGCCGGATCGCCGCCAATCGTTCCTTCAGCAGCGTGTCACGCGCGGCCATGCCAGCTGCTGTCAGATGCAAGCAAACCGCACGCTTGTCGGCCGCCTTATCGCGCCTGACAAGCCCATCAGACACAAGCCGGTCAATCAGGCGGACTGTACCAGGGTGGGACAAGCCCAGCGTCCGACGCAGCTGATCATTTGACGGGCCAAACCCATAGCCAATGACGACCAATGCTGCAGGCGTCTCGCCGGCATGGTTCAAGACATCCCTTGCCGTCTGTTCAATGCGATCAGCGACCGCGAGCCCCACAACGCCCAAGAGATTTGCCGTTCTATCGATCATAAACGCACGTTACGTGCGCTGCGCACATTTTTCAACTTGACGATTTATGTGCATAGCGCACATAAATGCGGAGCCATATGAATCAGAGCAGAATGGAGGACATCATGGCCGCTGACCAAACAGCACCGCTCAGCGAAGAACATAGGGATTTCTATGCCCGCTTTCAGTCATTCTGGGCGGCTCCAACGGGCCCACGCGTCGCCGATATCATCGCCCCGGATGCGCGCATTCACTTCACCGGGCAAGGCACCATGACCGGCCTGGAATACCGTGATGTCATGGCAGGCATTCTGGACTCAATGGAAGATTTGCACGTCACGCCCGTTGATTGCGCAGGCGATGGCGAGCGCCTTTACATCTTCTGGAACGCGTCAGCGACCATTGATGGACAGCCTAAGGAGTGGCTGGGTGTTGACCGCTTTCGCATCGCAAATGGCATGGCGATCGAAGAACATGTGATCTTTGACCCCACGGTGCTTCAGCCCGCTGAGTAAGCGTATCGCCGGCCAGTCTTATCAGGCTGCATGCCCGCTAGGCCGGCGCTAAAGCAAGCACCCGCAGCGGACTGCCCGAGCCGTCTTCAATCTTCAGCGGCGGCGAGATGATCAGCGCGCCTTTTGCCGGCAGCAAGTCCAAATTCGTCATACACTGCAGGCCATATTTACCAGCCCCGTGCATGAGGGTATGGCAGGGATAGGGTGGCTCAAAGGCAAAGGCTTGCCCTGCGTCGGTGCCGATACACTCCGTGCCAAAGCCGAGAACATCACGCTCTTCAATCATCCATTGCACGCAGGCGGTATCGGGGCCTGGAGAATGACCGCCGTCTTCCTGCATGTTGGTGTAGTTGTTTGGGTCCGCGATTTTGCGCCAATCAGAGCGCATAAACAGCCAGCTGCCAGCTTCGATTTGGCCATGCGTTTCCTCCCACGTCATGAGGAACTCTTTGGTTAGGATGAAACCTGGATTGGCCTTAATCTCCGCGGAACAATCGACCACACACACCGGCGCGATGAAGCTTTCCGCTGGGAGCAAATCTACCGACGCATTAGGCAGGTCTTTCCCGGTGACCCAATGGATGGGCGCGTCAAAATGGGTGCCCGTATGTTCATTAAGCGTGAACTCATTCCAGTACCAGGCCGGCCCATCATCATCATAGCGGCTGACGACCTTCTTTTTAAACGGCACGCACTGCGCCATCTCGGGCGGCAGCTGCAGAACAGGGAAGGTCTCCGTGAGGGTCTCCGTCAAATCGACGACGTTCACCGACCCACCGCCAATGGCGCCCATAAGCGTTGATAAAACCTGCGCAGACATGCTCTCTCTCCCTGCCTAAGATCAGACTCTTTCTTCAAAGGAAGCTTAGGCGGAGGGCCAAACAATTTCAAACTTAAAGTAGTTTGCGTTTACGCCCCGATGGCCGTGGTGGTGAACTCACCAGAACTATACAGCAAAGGGCTGCCGCCATCGCGGACCCGCACATGCTGGATATCACCGATCACGACCCCGTGGCTGCCCGTATCCATGATCATAGACACCCGGCAATCAAAGCTCGCCAGCGCGTTTTTCAGCATCGGCGCCCCTGTCGCAGCGCTATCCCAGCCGTCCCCTTCGAATTTGTCGCCGCTCGCCAAAGGCAGCATGCCGGCAAAGCGTTTGGCTAAATCTTCATGCTCCCTGGCGAGGATATTGACGCTGAAGATGCGCGACGCGCCAATCATTTCATAGGTCTCCCCGCGGCAATTCACGCAGACCAGCAGACGCGGCGGCTCAGCAGAAACAGAGCAAACGGCCGTTGCTGTTAGGCCCGCTTGACGCCCTTCATGCATGGTTGTCACTGCAGTAACGCCGCCCACAAGCTGGCGCATGCCTGCTTTAAAGACTGCTTCTGTCATATCCGGAAACTGCAAAGCTTGGCTGGTCATTGGGTGTCTCGCTTTCGAAGAATGTTGGCTGAGCATCGCCAATAGTCACAAAAATCAAAACGCGCCTGATGAAGAGACTATTCAATTTGTGCAGATTCTCAGCCCTGTCATAAAATATGTTGCACCTTGGACATTTTAAGCTTCAACTAAGGGCAGCAAGGGGGGATGGACCATGGACGCCCAGAACGAAACCCAGCCTGTGGGCCCACAAGAAAAGCATGACGGCGCACCGCACAGCAAATTATCGTTGCGGCTGTGGCTGCGCATGCTCAGCTGCGTCATGGTCATTGAAAAACAAGTGCGCCGGCAGCTTATCGACCAATTCGGCACTACACTCCCGCGCTTTGACCTCATGGCGGCGCTGGAACGCCGGCCTGACGGCATGGTCATGAGCGAACTCTCTAAGTCCCTCATGGTCTCCTCAGGCAATGTCACATCCGTCGTCGATCGCCTCATCGAGGATGGCCATGTCAGCCGCACCACGGCCGCCAACGACCGTCGCAGCATCATCGTGAAACTCACAGCCAAAGGCCGGCGCGAATTCAATCGCATGGCCGAAGCCCACGAAGCCTGGTTCGACAAGCTGTTTGGCGACCTCAGCGATTATGAAATTGAGCGCCTCCTCATCCGGCTTGGCGACGTAAGAACCGCCGTCGACAAGCGCCTGCCGGAAATCGATGCCATGGGCGATAGCGCCTAGGAGAGTTGCTCATGCCGAAGACGCGCTTTGCTGGGCTCAGCCTCGCAGCCTTGCTCCTCATAACAGGGTGTTCGTCAGACGACGAGCGCAGCGCTGACCTCGCGGGCATTAAAGACCTGTTGCCAGGCGACTATGCAGGCATGATGAGCCGCGGGAAGGTCTATCACACCATCGCCCGCCTGCAGGTGCCCGATTTTGGCGGCGAGGTGTTTTATCATCACATCAGCATGGAAGCCGTGCGCGGCCCCGCCCTGCAGCGCAAATTCTACGTTTTCAATGAAGCCGGCGACCGGATGCGCTCCACAGTTCTCTTAGACGTCGGCATGCCATTTCCCGACGACCAAGCCATGGCCACCGCAATCGCCGGCGCTGCCAAAGACAGGCTACTCACCTTCCCCGAAAGCTGCGACATCCAATGGTCAAAGAGCGAAAGCGGCTTTACCGCCCGCGTTTTCCAGGACAAGTGCACCTATGACAGCGTCGCCTTCAAGGGCCCGGTCAGCCCCGAGATGACCTATCAGCTCAGCCCATGCGCGCTTAAAATCGACGAAGGCATCTACCGCCCAGACGGCAGCCCCGTGTTTCCGCCTTCTTCTGCAGACAACAAGCGGGTGGGTGACGGCGCCAGCGCGTGTTGACGGTCGGTTTGTAATGGCTGGTTTTGGGACGAAGTTGCCGTTGGGCATGGTAGCGAAGATAGTCCGTTTTGCCTCGAAAGCGGAAACTGCACCAAGCTCAGAATGCCGCGAGTTCCAGCCTTTAGGAAAGCAACTTAGGCCATTCGGTTAAGGCGATCTTGGAAACTCTGCTTTCCAGCCGCCTTTCTCCAGTTCGTTCCACTGCAGTGGCAGAGTTAGCGCATCTTTCTCTTCAGGCGTTTTTAGCAGTCGCAGGAGCTGCTGCGCCGCGTCTTGAGCTGCTTTGACCACTTCATGCCATTTGTGATCAGCGAGGATCGCCTCCACATCGTAGTCGTCATTGTTGGGGCTTTTATATGCATTGGCCAGAGAATGAAACTGTGCCACAGCATCGGCTTCTTCGTTGGTCAAATGCTTGCGGGCAACCAGTCTCTCAAATACGTCGTCCCCGAACATGAAGGCGTCATCAAATTAGCAAGACATGCACTCGATGAAGGAATAATGTGGATTTTGCTCTTCGGGATCCAACCAACGCGTCGCTTGTACTTGCGTGTCGCAGAAGGCTTGAATCGCGCTTAGCCACCTCAATCGCCAATAGTATCGTTCCTTTTCGTCGGACAACATCGATTTGAGCTTTCCAAAAGACCCACGCTGTGAATTTCACACGTAGAGTTGATGTCCGCAACTGGGTCGAAAGCGGACATCCAGAAGGGCGCAAGCTAGCGGCCGCTCTGGGCTAGAAGCGCCTTACCGCAACTCACTCAGCCCCTTAGGCTTCCGGCCCGTCACGCCTTCGCGCATGGCGGCGATGTTCTCTTCCCATGTGGCCATGTAATTGCCGCGGCCCATGGCCATTTGCTTGGCGACGCTGGCGATGTGGGCGCCGTGCATTTCGGCTGTCGCGATGTCGCTTGGCGGCGGGGTGACGTCGACGGGCTCGTCGATATTGGCCTGCGCCATGACGCCCAAATAGCCGGCCATGCGGTTGAGATCTTCTTCTGAGCCTTGGCTGGAATAATTGCCGCCGGTGATGCGCACGGGCACCCACATCATGCCCATTTGTGCGGCCGCCACGCTGAGGTCTTGCAGGCAGTTCATTTTATCGCCGCTGCGGCCGGCGGAGACGGTGAAGCCGCCGGAGACTTTGTTAAGCCACAGACGGTTGAGCCAAATCTCGCCGGCAAGCTTTTCAATGAACTCCTTAAACTTGGCCGCGACGGAGCCGACATAGGTCGGGCTGCCGA
>JBCCDR010000158.1:0-6331 GCA_039030675.1 Pseudomonadota bacterium
AAGCGATCAGATTGTGCTGAAGACGGCGGGGGTAAAAACGGACCGCTGAGTGTTATAATTGCTGCTTGCGCACTGCGAACAAACACACAACAAAACAAAATAGTTAAAAACAACAAACGCAACATAAACTCTTTCTCCACAACTATAGGTTTTAATTGTAGCCATATCAGCGCTCTTGCCGCAATACATTTGTGTCGTATCGTACAGCATTGCGAAAACTCGCTTCCAGCTCACCGTGCTGCCTTCCAGTAACTGCATTCGTTTAAAGCAGCAGTTTTTAAACCTGGAATTACAACCCTTAAAAATACCAAGAACAAGAAATAGCTACGTAAAACTCATACAGGTCTAACTATAGTATCAGCGACCATCCTTAAACTGCATCCACAAGTCATAGGCCTCCTCAGGGAGCTCTTTTTGGGCGCGCAGTTCATCAAGCGTACAGCCGCGTAGCTCATGCGGGAAAACGAGCAAGGCGTTGGTCTGATGCACATAATAGTCGGGCACACGCTCGGTCGTGTTCTTCTCGGGCTTATAATAGACCGTGGCCACCCGGATATCCTCCGGCGTATTGCGCCGGCATTTGGTGTGCAGCTCGCGGATAATGGCATCGACCGACCGGCCAGAATCAAACACATCGTCCACGATCAGCAATTGGTCTTCGGCATTGATTGTGCCAATCAAGTATTCGAGGCCCATCACCTTTACGTTTTTCTCTGGCGTCATGCCGCCGCCATAAGAGGATGTCCGAATGGCAAAATGGTTGGACTCAAAGCCGTAAAACTCAAACAGCTCCTGCACAGCGATGCCAACCGGCGTACCGCCGCGCCAGACGCCCACCAGATAGGACGGACGATACCCGGTTTTCAAAATATCGATGGCCAGCTTGAAGCTATCGCGCATCAATTCATTGGCTGAAATGAAGATCTTATCCATGGGGATGCCTTGAATTCAGGCTGAGATGAGCGACGGGGCTCAATTGCTCTTTTGCCGTTCGCTGCGCTGCGACGTGCCCGGCACCACAGGGCGGTGCAGCGGCGCATCTTTAATGCCCACACTCCAATCGACCACGCTTAGCCCCATGGCTTGCGCTTCGCTCACGGCCTTGGCTTCAGGGTTTACGGCAACACCGGCATCCGCCCAGCTGAGTAAGATGAAATCGTCAGAGGAATGGCCGTACGCTCTAACAAACGGCGGCCGACGCTCTCCATCAAAATGCTCACGCAGGCGCGCCAGCTTTTGCTGGCCGCGACAGCGAATCTCGCCAGCACTTAAAATAAGCGTCCCATCCGTATTCTCAAATGTGCGCGTCGCAATGATGTCTGCGCCGCCCAAACGTGAGGCGAGCTTTGCCAGAATGAAATCAAAGCAATCGGAGACAAAAAAGATGCGGTCGCCGGCTTTGCGGCGTTGAATCAAGGTATCTATAGCGCCGGGGCGCAGATTTTCCCTGACCAGCCCATCCACCACATAATCGATGATGTGTGAGCGCACATCAGGCGAAATACGCGACATCAGACGCAGGGCGGACTGCGCGTACGCCAAGTCGTCGGTAGGCCGTCGCAGCAAATAATCCGCCGCCCCAGCGAAAGCGCGTTCCATCATGTAGCGGGGTGCGCGTGTGGGGACTTCTAAAAAGACCTGGCGCAAAACATGCCGCCACAGCGACCCTTCAATCAGTGTGTCATCGATCTCAAAAACACTGACAGCAGGATAGTGCGCCATCTCTCAGCTCCAGAGCTCACCGCGATCCAACCAGTCTGCAGATATGTCGGAGAGACTGCAACGGCGCGTTGCGCCTACCCTTGAGAAACCTGTGTAGAGGCCGCGTTAAACAGACCGGCTGGCTTTGTCCTTTTCATTCGTGCCCTTAATCATGGCCCGCATTGCCTCCCATTGCTCATCGCCGAGCTGGGTCATCTGATAAAAATTCGCGCCTGTCGCTTGGTAACTGGCGCCATCAATGGCAATGGTCTGGCCTGTGACATATTCAGCCCCAGGCCCGATGAGGAAGCTCGCAAGATTAGAAATCTCATGCATTTTGCCGGCACGCCCAAGCGGGATGGCTTTGGTCACTTGCGGATTCTCGTCCATGGGTTTGCCAGGGCTGAGACGTTCCATCATCCCTTTGGTTGGAAACAGGCCTGGCGCGATGGCATTGAAACGCAAGCCATAACGACCCCACTCTGCCGCCAAAGACTGCGTCATGATATTGACCGCGCCCTTGGACATCGCCGAGGGAACCGTGAACGGGCTGCCATTCCACACCCAAGTGGTGACGATGGAGACAACAGAGCCTTTTATGCCCTCTTTGATCCAGCGGGTGCCAATGTCATGGGTCATGTAAAACGTCCCGCGGAAGACGGTGTTGGCAATGGCGTCAAAACCGCGAATGGAAAGGTCTTCCGTCCGGCTCACAAAGTTACCAGCGGCATTGTTAACAAGACCGGTCAAGGCGCCGCCATCAGCCCAAATCTCATCCACCATTTGGGAAATCGCCTCAGCAGAGCGAATGTCGCAAACCTTGGGTGTGACTGTCCCGCCATGGGCCTCCATAAGCTCATTTGCGGCCTCTTCGAGCACAGGTCCGCGCCGTCCGCAGATGTAGACATGGGCGCCGAGTTTTAAGAACCCTTCCGCCATCTCCTTGCCGAGCCCCGTGCCGCCGCCCGTCACCAGGATCCTGTGTCCGTCCAGCAGCCCGTCTTTAAACATGATGTTGCTCGTATCCATGGTGCGCACCTTCGCGTTTTAAAATGATATTGTCTTGGAGTGATATGGCGCGAACCCACGTCCTTGCCACTAGGCATTTTATCGGGCCGCTGGGTGAACATGTCGTGTTTGGGAAATTGCGCTGACAGAGCGGCACGCTTATACAGCGGGCCATGACGCAAACGATTTTTGATATTCTCTGGCGTGACCACGAGGTGAGCCAGATGCCCGATGGGTCAAGCCTCCTCTATATTGACCGCGTTTTCTTGCATGAACGCACCGGCGGCATTGCGCTGAAAAGCCTGGAAGAGGCAGGCCGCAGCGTGCGCCGGCCCGGCAGCGTCTTCTGCACCATAGACCATATCGTTGATACGACGCCTGGGCGCAGCGATAAGACCCAAATGCCAGGCGGGACAGCCTTCATCACCACCACACGGGAGATGGCACACAAGGCTGGGATCAACTTTTTTGATATCGGCGACCCGCGCCAAGGCATTGTGCATGTGGTCTCCCCGGAGCAAGGCATTGCCTTGCCTGGCCTCACGCTGGTTTGTCCCGATAGCCACACCTGCACGCTCGGCGGTTTAGGCGCTTTTGCCTGGGGCATTGGTTCGACAGATGGGGAGCATGCGCTTGCCACATCAACCCTGCGCATTCAGCGCCCCAAGACCATGCAAGTCTGGCTCGATGGCGCGTTGCAGCCAGGTGTGACCGCGAAAGACATCATCCTTGCTTTGATTGGCCAGCACACCGCCGCTGGCGCAAGCGGCTTTATGGTTGAGTTTGCTGGCCCAGCCGCAAAAGCGCTGCCGGTCGAAAGCCGTTTGACTTTGTGCAACATGGCCGTGGAGTTCTCCGCCTTTACAGGCCTCGTCGCGCCCGATGAGACTGTCTTTGAGTACGTCGCAGGGCGCCCCTTTGCGCCAAAGGGCGAGGCCTTTGATGCAGCCATTGCATATTGGCGCACGTTACAGTCCTCTGCAGATGCGGTGTTCGACAAACGCATCACGCTGGATGTCTCGCAGCTCTCCCCGCAGGTGACGTGGGGCACAAGCCCTGGGCATAGCGGCGCCGTCGATGGACGTGTTCCCAATCCTGCGCAAGTCGATGACCCGACCACGCGCAGCTCCATGGAAAGAGCGCTTGAATACATGGATTTAAAACCCGGTGACAGCGTCGAAGGGCTGCCTATCGATGCCGCCTTTATTGGCTCATGCACAAACTCTCGCTTGCCGGACCTGCGCCGGGCCGCAGCCTTCTTAAAAGGGCGCAAAGTGGCCGATGGGGTGAACGCGATCTGCGTGCCTGGCTCCAGCCAAGTCAAAGCTGCGGCGGAAGCAGAAGGCCTGGATAAAATCTTTAAAGACGCGGGCTTTTCCTGGCGGGAATCAGGCTGCTCCATGTGTTTTTATGCAGGCGGCGAGAGCTTTGGCCACCGCCAGCGCGTCATTACCTCCACAAACCGCAACTTTGAAAGCCGCCAGGGCCCTGAGACGCGCTCTCACTTGGGAAGTCCAGAAACCGTGGCAGCGTCTGCCGTGTGCGGTAAAATCACCGACGTGCGGAAAATGACGTCATGACACCATTTACAATCCATACCGGCGTTGCAGCGCCCATCCTGCGGGCCAACATCGACACGGACGCTATTATTCCGTCGCGTGAAATGAAAACCGTCTCAAAGTCTGGCCTGGCGGACGGCCTGTTCGCAGGCTGGCGCTATGTGGCGCAAGGCAGCAGAGAGCCCAACCCTGATTTCATTTTAAACCACCCCGATTTTGCCGAGACAACCATCTTGCTTGCAGGCGAGAACTTTGGCTGTGGCTCCAGCCGAGAACATGCCGTCTGGGCGTTGGCAGAATACGGTATCAGGGCTGTGATCGCGCCCAGCTTTGGCGCGATTTTCTATAACAACTGCATTAAAAACGGCATTTTGCCCATCACGTTGAGCGATGGCACCATTCGGCAGCTAGCTGAACGTGTGATGGCAAACCCAAAGGCGCATCAGCTCACGTTAGATTTGCAGGCTTGCAAGCTAACCGCATCCGATGGAACAGAGGAAACATTTGAGATTGCGGAAACGCATCGCGAAATGCTGCTGGAGGGCCTGGATAGCATTGATATGACGATGAAGCTTTCAGACCAAATAGACGCCTTTGAAGCCAAAGACCCCCGCGCAAGCTGGGCTCAGCTGCCGCGTTAGAGACTTCGCAAGCATCGCGCGCTAGAGTTCAGCCCAAGCGGACAGCCTGAAGCGACGACGATGCCAAACCTTAAAACTGCAGTGAAAAATGTGGTGAGACCTGCCGTCCAACCGCTGCTGGAGTGGCGCGCCTATCAAAAGCTGCCAGCGCTGGCGAAAGACGCGATTAAGCGCGACCATGATACGCCGCTTCCCGCCCAGGACCCAGGCGCCCAAGCCATTATTGATGCAGCGCTGGAATGGCTCTGCCATGCCCAAGACAAGTCAACCAGCAAAGATGGCGGCGTTGCGCGCCACTGGGGCTATTTGGATGGATGGGCAGCCTCTTATCCGGAAACAACAGGCTATATTGTGCCCACCTTTTTACGCCAGGCCGAGGTGAAAGGAGACGCGCAGCTGCGCGCACGGGCAAAGAAGATGCTCGACTGGCTGGTGAGCATTCAATTTGAAAATGGCGGCTTCCAGGGCGGCGTCATTGGCCAAGAACCGGTGGTCCCCGTCACGTTTAATACCGGACAAATTCTCTTAGGGCTGGCAGCAGGCGCGCGCATTTGGCCGGACGCCTATTTAGAACCCATGCGCAAAGCGGCTGACTTCATAGCGACGTCCCTTGATGCGGATGGGTGCTGGCGGCGCTATCCCACACCCTTTGCTTCGCATGACGACAAATCCTACGAAACCCATGTGAGCTGGGGGCTGTTCGAAGCCGCGCGCGTGGAGGCCAATGATGATTGGGTCGCAGCGGCAAACCGGCAAATCGACTGGGCCATGACCCATCAACGCAGCAATGGCTGGATGGACCAATGCTGCCTGTCGGACAAAACCATGCCCATCAGCCACACACTGGGCTATGCGCTGCGGGGGTTTGTGGAGGCGTGGCGATATACACAGGAAGAGCGTCACCTGTCGGCCGCACTTAACCTGGCCGAAGGGCTACGCAGCCAATTGCACGAAAACGGGTTCTTGCCTGGCGCCTTTTACAGCGACTGGTCAGCTGCTGCTGACTGGGCCTGCGTCACTGGCGTCGTTCAAATCGCGCACAGCTGGCTATTACTGTTTGAGGCCACGCAGGATGAGAAGTGGCTTGATGCCGGCACGCGCGCCAATGCTTGGGCACGCAGGACGGTGGTTCTCGAACACAAAGACGTCGCCTTGGCACCAACCTTAGGAGCCGTGAAAGGCTCGCACCCCTGCGATGGCGATTATTGCCGGCTAGAATTCCCCAACTGGGCGGCCAAGTTCATGATTGATAGCTGCCAGCAAGACATAGACCTACGCGCGACATGACAGAGCCCGTCTTTCTCTATGGGTTCGCCCGCTCAGGCACCACATTGCTCACCATGATGCTGGACAGCCACCCACAGCTCAGCGTTCCGCTCTCGGTGACGGGATTGTGGTATCGCACGATTGCTGAGAACCCGG
>JBCCDR010000159.1:0-6292 GCA_039030675.1 Pseudomonadota bacterium
AGCTCCCGTCCTGACCGAACGGCACTTCCCGCAGCAGGAAGAAGCGAAACTGGTCAACGCCGTAGCGCTCGGCCATGGCCATGGGGTCAATCACATTGCCCACGGATTTCGACATCTTCTCCCCGCGATTAAACAGGAAGCCGTGTCCAAACACCTTTTTGGGCAGAGGGATGCCCGCACTCATGAGAAAGGCAGGCCAATACACCGCGTGAAAGCGAACAATGTCCTTGCCGATGATATGCGCATCAGCTGGCCAGAAACGCGCATAGCGATCATCGCTTTCATTGGGAAAGCCGAGGCCGGTCAAATAATTGGTGAGCGCGTCAATCCACACATACATGACATGTTGCTCATCACCCGGTACCGGCACGCCCCAATCAAAGCTGGTGCGAGAGATGGACAGGTCTTTCAGGCCGCCCTTGACGAATTGAACGATTTCGTTGCGCCGACCAGCTGGCTCAATGAAGCTGGGCATAGTCTCATAATGCGCCAGCAATGCGTCTTGATAGTTGGACAGCTTGAAGAAATAGGTCTCTTCCTGCGTCCACTCGACAGGCGTTCCTTGCGGGGACAGTTTTGTGCCGTCTTCCGCCTTGGTCAGCTCGCTTTCGTCATAAAAGGCCTCGTCACGCACGGAGTACCAGCCTTCATAGCCGCCTTTGTAGATATCGCCCTTGGCTTCAAGGCGGCGCCATATCTCTTGGCAGGCGTCATAATGGCGCGCTTCGCTGGTGCGAATGAAGTCGTCATGGCTACACTGCAGCATCTCCACCATGGTTTGAAACAACGGCGCCATACGGTCTGCCATCTCTTTGGCCGTCAGCCCTTCCTTGCGGGCGGTTTGCAGCATCTTCAGGCCATGCTCATCCGTCCCGGTAAGGAAATACACGTCCTTCCCATCCAGCCGCTGAAAGCGCGCAACCGCATCGGTGGCAATCGCCTCATAGGCATGGCCAATATGCGGCGCGCCATTGGGGTAGGAAATGGCGGTCGTAATATAAAAGCTTTGCGGCGTCATCGCTGCACTCACACCATAAATCGTTGAATGAGCGCGCTTGTCTCACTTCAGCTGCGCAGAATCAACTTTAGTTTCTTATGCCGCCTTTGCATTCGCCAAGGCTGAAAACAAGGAGATTAGGCATTGGCGCGGCGATAGGTTGAGGGCTTCGATCTGTGCTTTGGTGGACGACAGGCCATCGGCAAAATCAAGCCAAGCTTTCGTAGGAATCCCTTGGAATGTTCCGGCTTGCTGCGTGCTGCGAAACACAGCATTTGCTGAGAGGTCTTGCAGCAACTGCCAGCAAATCTTGAAGGTGGGGGATCCAGCCCGGTCGCCAATTTGATCTGCTAGACCAAGCAGGGATGTTTGATCGATGGACGGCAAGCTTTCAAATAGACGCTCAATAGCGGCTGCATAATCAAGCGCATTGGCATCCAGATAGGCCAAAGCACGCCCTGGCGAGCCTTGCGCAAACGGCAAAAGGGCGGCCACATCGTCAAGTGCATCGGGGGCGGCTTGCGTCAAAACGCTCTCTAACTCAGCGTGCGGTAAAGGCTGGAAGCTCAGCTGCCGGCAGCGCGAGCGTATTGTCGGCAGCAGTTTCCCAGGCGCGTGGCTGACCAGGAAGAACACACTTTGAGGCGGCGGTTCTTCCAAAATCTTCAAGATAGCGTTGGCCGCCGCGCGGTTCATATCATCAGCGGCATCGATGATCGCAGCCCGCCAGCCGCCCATGCCTGCCGTGGTTTGAAACAGACTGCTCAGGCCGCGCACCTGCTCTACCGTAATGGCGCCAGAGGCTTTGCCCTCCGCGGGCGTCAAGGTCCGGAAATCGGGGTGACTGCCTTGCAGCATTTGCCGTGCGGCAGGCAAGGTGAGCGCCTGGCGGAACGTCTCTTGCATCATGCTCGGCAGTGTGGGGCTTAACAACAGCGCAGCGGCATGGTGGGCAAACAACGCTTTGCCAATGCCCTGCTCGCCCGTGAGAAGCCACGCATGATGCATTCTGTTCTGGCGCAGTGCGCCTAGAAAATCGGCCACCAGATCATCATGACCAACAAGCGGCAAAGGCTCAGACATCGCTGCGCTCCGCAAGCAGCGGCAACACCTCGTCCAAGAGCTGCTGCGTTACCTGCGCGATAGGCGCGGCGGCATCGACAAGCCGGCACACGTCATCTTGGGCTGCCAATGCCATGAAGCGATCACGCAGATATGCATGAAAACTCTGATCCATCTGTTCAAAACGCCCCTGCTCTGCGCCGTCCCTGGCCTGTGTACGCTCGGCGCCAAGCGCTGGGTCTAGATCAAAAATGAACGTCACGTCGGGCCAAAGCGTACCAATCGCAAGCGCATGCAGATCGTGCACGTCCTGCTCGCTCACGCCGTCTCTGCCGCCTTGATAAGCGAGCGTTGAGTGGACAAAGCGATCACACAATACGATGGTGCCTTGCTCCAAAGCCGGCGCGATAACCCTGCTCACATGATCGCGCCGCGCCGCTGTGGCGAGCAGCAGCTCCGTCATAACATCCCAGCGGTCCTTGTCGCCGCTCACGAACAAGGCCCGTATGGCTTCTGCGCCAGGTGTTCCCCCTGGCTCACGCGTGGAAAGGACGCGGCGGCCTTGCTCTTCTAAAGCTTGTTTAAGGGCTGCAATTTGAGTGGTTTTGCCAGCGCCCTCCCCGCCTTCGAAGGTTATGAACAGGCCGCGTGTCATGGGCTGATCAGTCTTCAGCAGCAGGCGTTGCACCAAAAATAAGCTGATTGAACGCCGCGCCAATCTTGTCAAAGCCGCGCACTTTGCCAACCGCGGTTTGCGAAACCAAAGGCACAATCATGTCATCCCGATCAGGCACCGAGACAATCAGATCTGCAACTCGCTGCCCAGCCTCAAGCGGCGCTTGCAGCGGGCTTTCATAGCGCACATAAAAATCCACGTCTTTGCGGGCCTGGCGCGACAGCGTGAGAGCAATGGGCGCCCCGGTCACCAACTTCACGCCGGTTTGCTCGCCCATCCACACAGGCGCAGTGGCGACATAATCGCCTTCCTCCAGCAGCTTGTATGTCTTGAAATTCGCAAAGCCCCACTCCAGCAAACGCGCACTTTCAGAGCGACGTGCTGCATCACTTTCAAGACCGTTGACCACCAGAATAAGGCGGCGGTCTTCCCGCTTTGCTGAGCCCGTTAAGCCATAACCAGCAGCATCGGTATGCCCGGTTTTCAAGCCATCAGCCCCGTTTACGCGGCCCAGAATGGGGTTGCGATTGTTGTAGTTGGAGTTCGCCTTGCCGAACTCAAAGCGGCGGCGCGAAAACATCTCGTAAGACTCGGGGAATTCGCTCACCAACGCTTCGGCCAAAATAGCCAAGTCCTTGGCCGTCACATATTGGTTTTCATCCGGCCAGCCATTCACATTGGTGAAGTTGCTGCCGGTCATGCCAAGGCGTTGGGCCGCATCGTTCATGAGCACCACAAAGGCATCTTCACTGCCCGCAACGGCTTCCGCCAGCCACGCGCAAGCATCGTTGCCAGACTGCACGATAATGCCAAGCAGCAGCTCTTCCACGGTCACCTCTTGGTTCTCAGCGAGGAACAGCGTGGAGCCTTTCAGCCGCCAACGCCGCCAAACCTGCGGGCTGGCATTCACTTTACGGTCCATGCTCAGGCTGCCATCTGCCAGGCGCTCAAAAGCGACATAAAGCGTCATCAGCTTGCTCATGGAGGACGGCGGCATGGATGTGTCCGCGTCCTTTTCCAGCAGAACCGTATCCGTCGACAAATCAAACAAAAAAGCTTGCTGTGCCTGCGTATCAAACGACTGCGCTGCTGCAGGGGGCGTCATGCCCATCAAACCAATAAGGAGAGCTGTGATGCGATGCATAAAAGCCTTCATCGTGATGTTTTACCGCGACGCTGTGCCAACGGTCTCTAAACCACGCAATGTGGCCCCCGTATGACCGAGCTTATGAATGGAATTGAGTGCTTGCTCCGCCGCAATAGGGTCAGCATAGGGACCGACCTGCACGCGGTACCGGATATCGCCAGTCTCCACGGTGATTTGCTGAATTGCAGCAGGCCCAATGCCAGCCAAGGACTGCTGCAAACGCCGCGCATTATAAAAGTCTGAGAAGCTGCCCACCTGTACGATAACCGGCCCCGCAGGCGTGGGTTGCGGTGCAGGCTGGCGTGCGCTGGCAGGCGCGACCGCTGCTGGTGAGGTTGGTTTACGCCAGGTTGGCGTGATAGGCGTTTGCTGAACCTGGCGCACACGCGGTGCGGCTTTCAAGGGATGGCCAAAGCGATCGGTCCGCTCAACCAACACCTTGGCGGTCCCTGCCCGTATCATACCCAAAACATCGGCAGCACGGCGCGAGACATCCACAATGCGCCCGCGAGAAAAGGGTCCGCGGTCATTCACCAAAAGCGTCACAGAGCGCCTGTTTTGCAGATTGGTCACCTTCACATAACTGCCCAGCGGTAGCGTTTTATGCGCAGCAGTGAGCGCCCATTGATTATAGCGCTCTCCATTGGCTGTCAGCTTGCCGTGGAAGTTGGGGCCATACCAACTGGCCACACCCTTTTGGCGGTATCCCACATCATCACGCGGATAATAACGGCGGCCCTTAATCTTATAGGGCTTCATGCCGCGCGCATTCGTCTGCGCCACGGGAGGCACCAGCGGTCCGGAGGCGTAGCTCGGGGCAACCGGTGCGCGTCTTGACGCGCTGCTTTGACCGCCACCGCCACAGGCCGACAGGGCACATAAACCCAAAATAACAAAAAGACGGGCCAACATCATTGCACTGCCGCCTCACCGCCTTTGATTAAGCTCGCCAGCACACCCACGGATACAGCGTAATAGCTTGAGCGGTTATAGGTCAGGATCACATCGAAGTTCTTTGGCGCCAGAAACGCAGGGCCAGTCCTGCCATCTGGCATGACCACACGTGCCTGTGTCGCAAGACCTTCTTTCCCGCCCAAAGCGCCGACGACACCTTGGGTCAGCCAGAAATTAAGCGAGGCTGTGCGGCAGGTCTTGTCATAAGGGCTGACGCAGGCAAGCGCTTCGGTGGAGCGATCAGGCAGACCTGGGTTGGAGGCACGAAAGACCTCACTGACGGTGGCTTGCGCACCCCACGCCTCGCCCGTTTTCCATCCGTGGCGGCTTAGATAGGAGCCGATCGAGAAAAATACGTCGCCTAAGTTATTCCAAATATCCACCTTGCCATCTCCGTCATAATCGCGGGCATAGGCAAGATAGCTAGAGGGGATGAACTGGGGCTGACCCATGGCGCCTGCCCAGCTGCCCTTCATGCTGGGCAAATCAATCAACCCACGATCAAGCATGGTGAGGGCTTGAAACAATTCTTTGCGGAAGAATGCTTTGCGGTCGCTGCGAAAGCCCAGCGATGCAAGCGCATCAATAACCGGCGCGTCGCCCGTGATCTTGCCATAGGCCGTCTCGACACCCCAAATGGCCACGATGATGGTCGCATCCACCCCCGTTTTGGCAGCGACGTCATCTAGCAAGGCGCGATTGGCCTGATAGAGCCTGCGCCCTTCATTGACGCGGTTGATAGAGATCCGCTTTGCTAAATAATCCGCCAGCTTTTCCCGCCGTTCAGGTTGAGAGACGGAGGATTGCAGGACCCTTTGGTTGAGTGTGACAGAGCCCAGGGCCGTATCGAGGGTTTGCGGGCTGATGCCTTTGTCCAAGCCTTCTGCAGCGACGCCGGCAAGCCATGTGCGAAATTCAGCTTCCACGCCAGCCAAATCAGAGGACCCGACGGGACCATCAACACCCTGCGCAGCTGCGCTGACAGCCACAAGACATAGCCCAATAATGGCCCAAAAGGTCCGCAGAACCGCAAGATATAGCATGTGCGCTGGCATCATGGCGTAGATGTGCCATAAAGCGGGAGTCAGGCAAAGCGTTTTTGCCGCTTCATCTTGTGACAAAGGAGAAAAGCAAAAAAAGCCGCCACGGCTGGAGTGCGTGGCGGCAAGGTCGTCTTTAAACGTCTTCGCGGCCGGAACGACCGCGAAGAGACTGCTCGACGATACTTAGTTTTTCCGGCGACGCGCTGCTGCCAGACCGATCAGGCCCATGCCAATCAGCGCCAAAGAGCCAGGCTCGGAGACCTCTGTTGGGTCACAGCCTTTGCCGCCTGGGAACAGCTCGCAAGGCGGAACCTTGTCGGCATGCTTCTTGGAGAAGTCGACCCAGCCCTGACCGGGAAGGCCGAACTTTGTGAGGGTGTGATCGCTGTCATACATCTGATCGAGATGGCCAC
>JBCCDR010000160.1:0-6276 GCA_039030675.1 Pseudomonadota bacterium
TGGCGGATGAGGGCCTAGAGGTGGCCAAAGCAACAGCAGCGCCTGGTGTATTTGAAGGCGATCTCTATGCGGCCATGCACGGCGTCATGTTCCGCGGCGGCGGCTTTTATCCAGGCAGCCGGTTTGCGATCGGCTCCGGGGATAAGGCCATGATCGTGCGGACCACCGCAGAAATGGGCACCATTGGCGAGAATGACCAAATCCAACTCGAGTTCGCGGCGGCTTATCGGCACTATCATGTGGGCCTCATGCGGACGATGCTGACCGGCGAGGTGCGGCAAGCCCACCGCGATATGCATAAGGCGAGCGTAGACGCTATGGCGGCCTGTAAAGAGGCTTGCCGGCCGGGTAACATCGCCGGTGACATCTTTGATGCTCATGCGCGTGTGTATGACGCTGCAGGCTATCAGGAGCATCGGCTTAATGCCTGCGGATATTCACTGGGGGCCACCTATTCGCCCAGTTGGATGGATTGGCCAATGCTGCATACCGGTCAGCCGGTTGAGCTGAAACCTAATATGGTCTTCCTGCTGCTCATGATCCTGCTTGATAGCGATCAGGGCCTTGCCATGTCGCATGGGGAAACCGTGGTGGTGACGGACGCAGGCTGCCGAACGCTATCAAAAGCCAGTGATGAGCTGATTGTGCTTTAAGAGCGAAAGACGAAAGACTTAAGGGCGCCATAGGCTTTGATGCCGTCTATGCCGCCCTCAACGCCGAAGCCCGATTGCTTGAGCGGTTCGCCCGCCTGGGCCATCGCATCATGGTCATAGTTTGGGTTGGCCAAGGCATTGACCTCCACGGACCCGGCCTCTAGACGATCTGCCATCCTATGCGCACGCCCTAAATCGCGAGTCCAAACGCAGGCAGACAGGCCGTAACGCGTGTCGTTGGCCATCGCGATCGCCTGACCTTCGTCATCGAAGCATTGGACGCTTAAGACGGGCCCGAAGATTTCCTCCTGGAGTGCAGGGGCCAGCGCATCATCACAGGCGAATACCGTTGGGGGCACGAAAAAACCCTCGCCGGCAGCCGTATCCACTTTACCGACCTCTCTGGCGCCTTGGCTTTGTGCTTGAGCGATGATCTCGCGCACCATCTCAAACTGGCGCTTAAAAGCAAGCGGTCCATAGCGCGCCGAACCCGTCGTTGGATCGGAGGGTTGGTAGTCATTCAGCTGCTCGGCCATGGCGTCCAACAGGGCAGGCGCCGCGCTGCGCTCTACCAAGAGGCGGGACTTGGCGACACACAGCTGGCCGCTATTAGCAAAGGCGCTGCTCAGAATATTCTTCGCTAAATCCGCCATATCGCCGATGTCTGCAAAGACGATTTGAGGCGATTTACCGCCGCACTCAGCCAAGACACGTTTCGCATTGGACGCGCCTGCGGCTTGCTGGATGAGCTTGCCTGCGCGTGTTGAGCCAGTGAAGGAGATGAGATCGATATCATCATGCATCGCCAGTGCATTGCCAACGCGCGCGCCATCGCCCACTAAGATGTGGATCGCGCCTTCAGGAACGCCTGCCTGAAGCGCTAATTCGCCGACCAGAACGGCTGATCTGGGCGAGATTTCTGACGGCTTGATTATGACGCTGTTGCCAAGGGCGAGCGCTGGTCCCACCTTGTAAGCCACATTTGGTGTTGGGTAATTCCACGGCGTAATGGCGGCAACGACGCCAACGGGAACACAGCGGCTGTAGCAGTGACTCCCAGGGCCGGAGGTAAAGACCGAACCTTCAAGGAAGACGATGCCCTGCGCTGCTGTGCGGATGATGTCGGCAGAGAGCCGCGCTTCCTCCTGCGCGATCTGGATCGGCATGCCCATGTCTTCGCAGTCGAGCCGGCCGAGAGTGTCAGCATTCTCAAAGATCAAGTCCGCCAACCGCGTTAACACACCATGCCGCTCTGCCACTGACTTATCGCGCCAGGACCCTGCCTCGAACGCTCGGCGTGCTGCCGACACAGCTAGCTCTATCTGTGCATCGCTTGCTTGATAGGCATGCCCGACGCAACGTTCGTCGCCTGGATGAATGAGCTCCAGAGGGACTCCGTCTTGAGCGGTGCGCTTGCCGTTGATGAGGGAGGTGACGCTTTGGAATGTCATTGAAAGTTCGGTCCCTTCAAAAAATGATCATGCAGCCTGGCGGATGAAATCAGCGCAGCGCTGGCCTACCATCATAGCGACCGCATTTGTGTTGACGGCCCCGATTTCCGGCAGAACGGAGGTGTCCGCAACGCGCAGGCCTTCAACGCCGCGCACGCGTAGATACTGATCCAGAACCGAGGTCTTATCAGGTCCCATACGGCATGTTCCCGATGTGTGGAGCGAGGGGCGGGCGACGGCGCGCATATAGGCGATCATGTCTTCATCGCTGGCTGCGGCGGCAACGGGCGCTTTACGCTGTTTAATGTGTTTAGAGAGGGCGGGGGATTGGACGAGCTTATCAACCCACCGCATGCCGCGCAGAGCGACCTGAACGTCGCGTTCATCCTCAAGCAAATGGGTTTGAATGAGCGGTGCGTCTTGTGGATTTGGGCTTTGCAGCTTTAAGAAACCACGGCTTTTTGGGTGCATGGGCGTGGGATCAAAGGTGATGCCAGACCCTTCGCCCATCACAACTTCCCCATCGCGCATCATGGCTTCATATGGCCCATAATAGACCAGCACGTCCGAGCCAGGCGCCTCGTCTTGCCCGGTCTTAAGGAGCGCCAGCGCATCCGCGCCAGGCATGGCCACCCTGCCGTCACGGGTGAGCGTCCATTTCAAGCCATGGCGCATCTTATCGATGATGGACAGTTCTTGGTTCACGGTGCGCTGGGCGACCTCATAGGTGACCATTGTCTCAGCATTGTCGATCAGATTCTGGCCCACCTCTGGGCTGTCGCATGTCACGTCGATGCCAAACTCGGATAGTTTCGCGGCCGGCCCTATGCCTGAATGCATCAGCAAAAAAGGGCTCATGACTGCACCTGCGCTGAGCACAACTTCCTTTTCAGCTCGCACGGTCCTGCGTGCGCCATCTAAAAGATATTCGACGCCAACGGCGCGTCCATCTTCAAAGACAATGCGCTGCGCACGGGCGTATTTGATAATCTGTAGATTGGCTTTGTTCGGCCGCTCATAGATGAAGCTGCGCGCGGCGCTGGCGCGGATGCCGCCTGATTGCGTTGCTTCAACCAGGCCATAAACATCGGGTTGATCGACGTTGAGGCCGTCTTGGCGCTCAAGTCCGATATCGTGGCAGGCGTCTAAGAAAGCCTGTGTTAAGGGATGAATCTCCTTGCGAATTTCTGTCCTTTGCGGACCGGCGGTGCCGCGGTCTTCGTCACTACGGGCGCTCGCTTCAATGGACTGGTAAGCGGCGGAGACCGTCTCCCACGTCCACTGATCGCCAACCCTTTGCCGCCAGGGCGAGAAATCATTTGCGCCGCCGCGCAGATAGACCATGCCGTTGATTGCGCTGCTGCCGCCAAGGCCGAGGCCGCGGTTGAGAACAAACTCGCGATCGTTGCACGTCGGGTCGGCCGCATACCGCAGGTTCCAGTCGTATTTCGGGTCGCCAATGGCCTCCAGCATCGATAGCGCTGGCAGTTTAATCTTCCAGGTGTTTGTGTCGCCGCCAGCTTCCAGCAGAACGACACGATTGTCTTGGTTGTCACTCAACCGGCTTGCAACGACACAGCCTGCGGACCCGCCGCCGACGACAATGTAATCACAGGATGCAACATCACTCATTCTCAAGGTTCCTCTGCGTTCGCGGCTTCGCCCAGGGTCGCCAGGCGGCGCTCAAATTTTGATAGGCCAATGAGAGCGGCGGCGCAGGCCAGCGCCACGGTGCCCAAGACCCAAAAGATCGTGATCGGATCGCCAGTGACAGCCCGGGCGCCGATATACCCGCCGGCCAAACCGCCCAGTGCATCGGTTAGAAACCAACCACCGAAAATGATGGCGCCTAATTGTGCAGGTGCCAGTTTGGAGACAAGTGCAAACCCACCTGGCGCGATGATGAGTTCACCAATGGTGAGAAAGAAGAAGCCAATGATAAACCACCATGGGCTAACCCGTGCAGCGCTGGCTTGGTCAGGGTCTAAAAACGCGCCACTGAGGCACAGCAATGCTGCGCTGATAAACGCGAACCCTAGCGACAACTTGAGTGTTGTCGTTAGGAAACGACCCTTCTTCTCGCTCCAGTGCCAGTAGGCGATGATGACCGGACCTACGATGAGCCCATAGAGCGGCGGCAAAGACTGAAACCATGTGGCAGGCACTTCAAAGCCGCCAATCGAGCGATCAACCGTGTTGAAAATTGTCAGATGGAGAAGGCCGAAGACTTGTTCATAGATCAGCCAAAACGTGATGAGGAACACGGCAATTGCCAAGATCATGGCGAAACTGCCTGACCAGAGAAATGCTTTGAAAGCTTCCCCTTTCGGCGCCTTGCTCGGTTCATCAAAACCAGAGTGGAGGTCGAGCCATTTGCTTTCTAGGAGCTGGTAGGTGGCAAGTCCAAGGACCATGCCCAGCCCGGCGACGGTAAAGCCCCAATGCCAGCCGATTTTTTCCCCCAGCGTGCCCGCAATCAAATTCGATAAAAGCGCGCCGACGCCTATCAGGAGATAGTAGATCGTATAGCCTGCGTCGCGGCGGGTGCTGTCTGATTGTTTGTAGTGGTCTCCAATCAAGGCTGTCGCCGATGTAATCAAGAGGCTTCCGCCCAGGATTATGAAGAGGAGCGCGATATAGAAAGAGAGCGTAACCGACCAATAGGCTGCTTTGAAGGTCGAGTGTTCCGCTGCAGTCCAAGCCGCCTGCACATTGCTGGCAATACTGGGTATGCCAAAGCGACCAAGCTCCACACCGGCCTGCTCAATCAACGGCGATACCGCGATATCGCTGGCGCTGGATATGATGTCCGGCAGAAGCGTTGGCCCGGCCATAAAAAGATGGCCGATGGACAGCAGCCAGCCACCCCATATGATTGCCTTCCTGCGCCCAAAGATATGGTCGCTTATCCATCCGCCCAAGGCGGGCGCCATGTAAAAGAGCATCGTGAAAACGCCCATAAAACGCAGGGTGCTTGCTTCGCTCCATTGAAAGCCGCCGCTGCCAAGCGAGGCCGTGAGGAACAAGGTCAACAGGCCGCGCATGGCATAGTAGCTAAAACGCTCCCATGCAGCGATTGAGCTCACGAGGTAGACCCCGCGCGGGTGGCCGAAAAAGGTTGTGCTGGCCTCAGCCATTGATGCGGCAGGTTTGACTAGGCTTTTTCTTCTTGTCTAAAGCGAGGTTTGACCGTGGCAACTCGCGATAAGCATGAAAGGCTGCCGCCGCTGCTGCAATATCTTGAACCGCAGTGCCGGAGGAATCGAAGACCGTAATGCTCCTATCATCCGTGCGTCCTTTTGCGCGGCCAGACAGCAGCGCCCCCAATGTGGCGTCTTGAAGGTCAGCCATGGACGTAAGGCCGGCTTTGAACGCGTGCTGCGTTTCCCCAATCACAACCGCTTGTTCGGGAAAATCAACGAACCACAGCGTGTCGGTGATAAGGCCTTCAGGCAATTCTTGTTTCCCTACATTATCTGCGCCCATCGCCGCGATATGTGTGCCCGCAGAGATCCATGCCGTTTCTATGACAGGCTCCGTCGCAGACGTGACCAACGCGATAACATCTCCTTTGCGAGCGGCCTCTTCGATGGACACAGCTTCAACTTTACATTTTAGTTGCGTGCTTGCCAGCTTCGCAAAGGTGCGCGTTTTGAGGGCATCGCGGCCCCCGACAAGGATCGTCTTGAAGTCTAGAACGCTCGTCAAAGCAGCCATTTCAAACAGGGCCTGGCTGCCGCTGCCAATGACGCTCAAGGTCTCGCTATCAGGGCGCGCAAGAAACTTTGCCGCCGCCGCATTGGCTGCAGAGGTGCGCAGGCCGTTGAGGTAATTTGCTTCTACAACAGCGCACAATTCTGCCGTCTCATCATTCACCAGCAATGTTGTTGAGGTGTGGGACGGGCGGCCATGTTTTAAGTTTGCGGGGTGATAGGAGCCAGCCTTGACCCCTACGGACCCTGTGGAGCCATCAAGCGCTGCCTTGATGCCGAAGAAATGAGATGGATCAGAGCCTGAGCCGCGCACCACTTCAAAAATCTTGCTCTTGCCGCCGTCCAGCGCCACGAATGCGCCTTCGACAGCTCGTAGAACTGTGGGAAACTTCACGATCTTGCGAATGAAATCTTCTGGTACGAAAAGCATGGCGGTCAACAGTCAAGCTTGGATGCAAA
>JBCCDR010000161.1:0-6268 GCA_039030675.1 Pseudomonadota bacterium
ATGAGGTGCGCAATTGGCTTGCCTTTCGCGCATGGGGCGTTCACCCTGCAGAGCCCGTTAACGCTCATTCGTCTATGTCGCTCCGTCAGTTCCTTCTTCTATTCCTGGCCGTACTGGGCTGTTTGAGCAGTGCGCCTGCGCTGGCAGGCGGCACCTTCTCCTTCACCTTAGACAATGACCTCTATTTTGGCACTGACCGGGAATATTCAAATGGCGGGCTGTTCACATACACAGCCGACGAAGGCCAAGCGCCTGATTTCTTAAGGGACGTATTAGCGCAAACGGTAGCCCCTGATGCCTTTCAGTTTCGCTACAGCTTAGGTCAACTCATCTACACACCCGTCGACAAACAGGCTACAGCGCCTGTCAATGGCGAGCGCCCTTATGTGGGCCTGCTGTTTGGCCAGATTGATGCTATTTTTGAAAAGGGCACTGCAGTCCATCGGCTATCGCTCGTGCTCGGCATGTTCGGGCCGCCTGCCATTGCCGGGGAAGTTCAGAACTTTGTGCACAGCATTCGCGATATCCCCCGGGTGGAAGGCTGGGACAACCAAATTGGGTTCGAGCCCGCATTGAACCTCAATTATGACGTTGCAGTGCCTTTGCGTCTGGTGCGTGACGAGAGCTTTGGTGTGGAGTTGGAGCCCTATCTTGGCCTTAGTTTTGGCAATGTCTCGACCAGTGCGCGCGCGGGGTTCGTGTGGCGTTTCGGCCCTGACTTGGAAGGCCAGCCTTCCGCGCTGAGTATCCGCCAAGGGCATGAAGCGCCGCGCATCTTTCGGCCAAAAAAGGCGTTGCGCTGGCACATTCACGCTGGCGCCGCTGGTGAGGTGGAAGCCTATTCTACCATCGTCGATGGCAATGTGTTTCGCTCCAGCCGCTCAGCGCCTGGCAAGACCCTACAATGGGAAGGGCGCTTTGGGATTATGAGCAGTATTGGCCGCTATTGGCTTGGCGTTGGTATGTCGGCCATTAGCCGTCGGCACGATTTTCAGGAAAGAACCTTCCACCGTATCGGTGAAATCCGGTTCGGTATTTCCCTCTTTTAAAGCGCTAGCGGCTGGCGTTTTCACCGCCCGCGCCGCCATCGTCTTTAGGCAACGGCAAGCTTTCCAGTTTGCGTATGGCCAAGGGCCATTCCGGGGCCGCTTCGGCTGCGCTGGCATAGTGCTCGCGTGCGCTGATGTAATCGCCCATCATTTCATGGGCGATGCCGAGGTTGTAATAAGCAACATGCGGTGCGACGGGTTCTCCCTCTAGCCCGTCGCGCAGGTATTCGATGGCGCTGTTAAAACGCCGCAAGCCGATAAGCGCCGCGCCCATGTTGATTTTCGCTTCCGCTAAATCCGGCCGATAGCCGAGCGCGCGCTCATAATCATCGAGCGCATCTTTATAGCGTTGCATCCGCATCAAAATGATGCCGCGATTGACATATGTGGCTGGCAAGTCAGCGCCGGTGAGGGAGCCTGACTCGATGGCGTCTGTGCACAGCTTTAAATCCGCCCGTGAGGTGCCGCCCAGATTGACGGCGTCGAAACACGCCTTGCCAAGGCCGTCGCCCAAAAGAGTGCGGTTTGCCTCAGCTGCTGTGCTGGTGAGGGTGAGTGCGGCTGCTATTATGCCGCTTAGAAGCGTGCATCGCATTGTTATTTTATCCCCAAAGTGATCGGACATCAGCCTAATCGCGAATGAAGGTGTAAGTAAAGCAGTGGCGTGCGTGCTGGATTGATCATCCTGACGCAACACAGTGTGCGCACATGTTTTCTGGGTTTTTAGGATTGGACGACTTACTTAGATACTATGACAGCAAAAAACACATCTGGAAATGCTCAGCAGAGCGGCAAAAGCCGGGCACGCTTGACCCAAGGGCCCGTTGTTCCAAGCCTGCTCAAGCTTGTCATTCCCATGGTGATTGGGCTGATTGCGGTCATCTCACAGCCAGTTGTTGATACTTATTTCATTGGGCTGCTTGGAACGCGTGAACTGGCCGCTATGGCCTACATCTTCCCAGTTGCCTTCATTGTCTCCAGCGTCTTAATCGGCATTGGCGTTGGCGCGACAGCTGTTATTTCACGCTCCATCGGCTCAGCTGATTGGAGCGAGGTCCAGTTTGCAACGCTGCATACGTTCTTGCTTGCGATGGTCGCGACAGCGTTGGTCGCCGCTCTGCTTTTGCCGTTTCAAGGCATCTTGTTTCGGCTCATGGGCGCAGATGAGGCGCTTTTAGGGCCCATCAAAGATTATATGACTGTGTATCTGAGCGGCATGATTATCACAGCGCCGGCGATGATTTCCAGTTCGGCGCTGCGGGCAAAGGGTGATGTTGCCTGGTCCAGTGCTGTGATGTTCTTGCTCGCAATCTTTAACACGATTTTTGACCCTATCTTTATTTTCGGTTGGGGTTTTGTACCTGCTCTGGGCCTCCAAGGCGCAGCGATTGCCTCTGTTTTGGCAAACCTGATTGCTGGAATTGCTGGTGTCGCGCTTCTGCTGCGCGGAGAGCGCATGATTGCGCTGCAGCTTGGCGGCATGGAATTGCTGAAAACCAATTGGAAGCGCATTTTGCACGTGGGTTTGCCCTCAGCTGTCACCAATTCCATCACGCCAATTTCCGCAGCGATTTTGGTCAGCATCGTCTCGCGCTTTGGAGAGGCGGCTGTCGCCGGCTGGGGCGTTGCAAGCCGCATTGAGATTTTAGCGCTTATCCTGCCGCTGGCCTTATCTGCCTGTATTGGGCCCTTCATTGGCCAAAACATGGGCGCCGGGCGGATTGATCGGATGAGAGAAGCCATGCGCGCTGCCTTTTTGCTGGGCGCTGGCTACTCTGTGCTGGTGTGGGCGGTGCTCGCATTCTTCGCCCAGCCTATTGCCGGCGCGTTTGACAGCAACCCTGACACCATCGCTTATGCCGCTAGCTATTTGACGGCAGCCCCAGCGGCCTATGCTTTCTACGCGTTTTTGATGATCACAACGGGCGCCTTTAATGCGCTGGGCATGCCGCGTCCGAACATGGTGCTCTACACTTTAAAACTGCTGGTGATTTATTTGCCGATCGCGCTCTATGCGGCGCCCCGCTATGGGTTTGAGGGTATCGTTGCCGCCAATGTGCTCTCAAACCTCATTCCGGGTATTGCGGCACTCATCTGGTACAAAGCGCGCTTCCCCAATCAAAAACCAGCCCTCACGCAAGCGCCAGCTGCGTCAGCCGCTTAAGCGCGCCTGACGCAGTAGAGCAGGGCTGGCAACATGATGAAGTCAGCCAGCAGCGCCACAGCCAGCGTCAGCAACACCAGCTGAGACAAAAGCCCGATAAGCGCGAAGGCGGAGACTGTGAGCACGCCAAAACCGGTCATGAGAACCGCGCTTGATATCAAAATGGCAGGGCCAACTTCCGCCGTTGTTTTCGCCACCGGGTCAGTCGTCTGTGGGTCGGTTTTAAGAGAGGTGTACTTCTCCAGGATGTGCACCGTCGCATCCACCACCAGCCCGAGAGACACAGACACCACAAAAGCGCCATAGAGCCCCACGCTTCCAACCGCGAACGCCCAGAGGCCAAACGCCATGAGGGCCGGGATGATGTTTGGCATCAAGCTTAGGATGCCCAGTTGCCAGGTGCGAAGCGCAACCATCAAGATGAGGCCAATGCCGATGGCAGCGACCATGCTGCCAATGAACATGGATCTGGTGTTGCTGGCCGTCACTTCAGCGAAAATCATGTTTGTCCCAGTCCCGCCCGAGACCTCCGTGTGTTTCAAATTCGCGTCAGCCCAGGCCAGGATATCGCTGCGCAAGGCCCGCATTTCGCGCGACGTTTGCGGTTTCAGCGTTGCCACGAGACGCGCAGCATCGCGCTTAATGGTCAGCAGGGTCGTCAGGTCCTCCCCAAAAGGCAGGGAGAGCTCGTACAAAAGCAGATATTGTGCTGCTAGCTCAGCACTGTCTGGCAGGATATCAAAGGCCTGATCATCGCCGTTTAAGTTGCGATTAAGTCGCCGCATGATTTGGTCAAACGACGCGACGTGGGACACACCATTCGCAGCCTCAACATAGGCCCTGAGTTGCGCAAGGTCGCTGAGGTAGTCGGGGTTCGTAACGCTCGCATCGTCTGGTGCCGCGACAGAGAATTGCAGTGTAAACAGCGCTGGCAGTCGCTCTTGGATGAAGGCCGCATCCTGGCGGAACGGTTGGTCAGCACCAATCCACTCGACAAAATTATCCTCAACGGGCATGGCGCGGATGGCCCAAAGCGCCAGGATGGAGGCTGCGAGCGCTGCGGCGACGATGACCCATCTTACTGGCCGAACTGCTTGCGTGAAGGAGGCGAGACCCTGGGCCGAAGCAAAGCGGTCTCTGCCAGTGCGCGCCATGGCTGGCGCTTTCAGCAAAATCGGCAGCAGGCTGAGGGCGGCGAGGCCAGCGAAAACAGTGCCAAGCGCGGCGATATTGCCAAACTCGCGAAACGGCGGCGTATCTGAGAAATTGAGGCTCAGGAAGCCAACCGCCGTGGTGATGGACGTGAGCACGATGGGCCGCAAATTGCTGAACACCGCTTGCCTGACAGCGCTGTGATGATCGCTCGTTCGCCTAAGGCGCAAAAACGTGCTCATGATGTGGACGGAATCGACCAGCGCCACGGTCATGATCACAACAGGCACCGGCCCGGTCGCAGGCGTGAGCGCAACACCAAACCAGCCTGCGACACCCATTGCCATGCCGATGGAGAGCGAGATTACCAGCAAGCAATATCCCGCGGCCCGCAGGGATGCGAAAAACCAAGACAGGACGCCGATGACCAGCACACCCATGATGGGGAACAGCCGGATCATGTCTTGGACGGTGATATCGAAGAAGGCGTTTGACAGCATCACAACGCCTGTCACGGCGATGTCCAGGTCAGGGGCTTTGGCCAGAACATCACTCTTGATCTGGGCCACAGTCGCTTTGATCTGCGGCAGCACATTGCCCTGGTCCGTTGGCAATCGCACTGTGACGATGACTTGGGCGCTTTGACCGTCTGGGGATAGCAGCCGCCCGACCACCAAGGGTTCGCCCATTGCGCGCGTTTTGATCGTTTTCAGGGCATTCGCTGCATTGTTCGTCAGCGGTGCGATGAGGGGCTCGACCCGCAGATCATCGCCATCGGCATAGCTATATTGGAAGTTGGTGAGAGATTGGCTGCGCGTTGAGTGGGGGATGTCCAGCGCGCGATCTGTGAGGGTTTTCAGGGCCTCCAGATCGCCTTTGTTGAACACATCTCCATCCGCGCGATGCAAGATAAAATTGACGCTGTCAGTCGCCGTATAGCGTTGTTCAATCTCATTAAACTGGGTGAGCTCGGGATTGGCCTCGTCAAAGAAAGAGCGGTAATCGTAGGCGATGGTCAGCTTTGAAACGCCGGCGATGCAGAGGGTAATTACAACCAACCATAGGCCCAGCCCCACCCTAGGGTAGCGCAGCGACAGCTCAACAAGTGGGCTGAAAAATCGTTTCATTGCTTGATGTTACGCTGAAGTGCTGCGCACGCCAAGGGCTTTACGTTTGCGCCCACAGTGTCTCAGGCAAGCCAAGCTGTTCTTTCACCAGCTTTAAAACCGCGGCGCATTGCGCGTCATCGAGCGCATCCTTCGACGGCGGGCGCGGGGCGCACTGCTGAAAGTAGGCGCCGGTAATGTCCTTCGCATAGCGGCTGCACGCCGCATGGAGAACCGTGCGGGCGCCCCTGCGCGGAGACAAATAAAACGGCTTGAACAGATTGAACAATGTGGCCACGACACTTTGATCGCGCATGAAGTCTGTGCGCACAAATCCAGGGTGGACGGCATTTATTAGGAGGCCATGCTTCTCTAAAGCAGGCGCTAGCGCGCGCGTGAGCATCACGAGGGCGAGCTTGCTCTGGCCATAGGCTTGCACCGATGAATACGGCCGCTTTGAAAAGTCCACGTCATCTACGCGCAGTTTGACCCTGCGATGCGCACTGGAGGCCACATTCACGACCCTGCCTCCAGTCGGCATGGTCGGCGCCAGGCGCGCTGTCAGCAACGCGGGCGCTAAGACGTTGACCTGCCATTGGCGTTCAAACCCATCGGCAGTCATGATGCGCGTGGGTTCAATGACGCCAGCATTGTTGACCAAGATGGCGCAGCCTTTGCTGGCCTTTGCGACGGTCTCTACGTCGCTTAAGGTGGTGAAATCTGCCTGGATGATTGTCACGGTGGATTTTCCGGTGTCCTTGACCAGAAAATCTCTTGCGAGCTCCAATTTGTCTAAG
>JBCCDR010000162.1:0-6253 GCA_039030675.1 Pseudomonadota bacterium
CCAGCATATGCACCCTTATTTGATGCGTGCGCCCCGTTTCCAGCCGGCAAGAGACGAGGCTTGCAGCAGCCTCGCTGGCGTTGGGAAAGGCGGCTTCCACGTGATAATGGGTCACCGCATGTTTCCCGCCGCGCTCCAAAGGACGCACACTCATAAGCGTGCGGTGCTGTGGATGGCGTCCTATGGGCTTATCTACCGAGCCCACGAGCGGCATGGGACATCCAAAGACGACAGCTTGATAGCGGCGCTCAATGCTGTGCTCGGCAAACTGTGTCACCAGACCATCATAGGCCTCCTGTGTTTTGGCGACGACCAGGAGGCCTGAGGTGTCCTTATCAATGCGGTGGACAATGCCTGGGCGTTCCACACCGCCAATGCCGCTGAAGCTCGGCCCGCAATGCGCCAGAAGGGCGTTGACCAGCGTGCCGTCTTTCACGCCAGCGCCGGGATGCACGACCATCCCAGCGGGTTTGTTCACGACCAAGAGGTCCTCGTCTTCAAAAACGATATCCAAGGGGATATCCTCAGGCGCGAGGTGCCATGGTTTTGACGGCGCTGCTTCGACACGTAAGATGTCATCCGCGGCGACTTTATGTGTCTGCGCCGTCACGACAGCGCCGTTGACGCTCACGTGCCCACCGGTAATGAGTTTTTGCGCCCGGGCCCGTGACAAAGCCGGCACAGCGGTGCTAACGGCCTTATCAAGACGCGCCGCAAGCGGGCAGGGGCCGTCGTACAGAATGTCTAGGAGTGTCATGCGCGCGGACCATACACAAAGCGATGGCGACATCCCAACGTTAATCCAGCTCCCTTTAGCGTTGGCGGAGCAAATTGCGGCGCATAGCTGCGATGACTTTCCTCGTGAAGCCTGTGGTCTGCTGATAGGGACAGCAACCGGAACGCACGTCGGAGTTCACAGTATCGCTGCCTGCGATAATGTGGCTGAGGACCCCAGCAAATCCTTTGAGATTGCGCCCGCTGATTTGCTCACGGCGCATAGGGAGGCCCGAGCGCAAGGCTTGGCGGTGATAGGCCATTATCATTCACACCCGAACGGGTTAACGCGGCCCTCATCTACTGATAGTGCCTCCATCGCGGACCCTGCAGCCGTCTGGCTCATCCAGGCAATGGACGGCAATGGCGGCGCGTTGTCGCTCCACGCTTTCGTGCCCCAGCCTAACACTGATGGCTTTATGCCTCTTGCGCTTGAGGTCGATGCGCCATAGCTACGAATGTGAGTGAGTACAGCTGATGCAAGGCAAGGCGATGGCCCAGGGAACGATAAAATGGTTCAACGATGACAAGGGCTATGGCTTCATCACGCCCGACCAAGGCGCCCGGGATGTGTTTGTGCACATTTCAGCGATCCGGGCCTCTGGCTTTGAGGCTGTGAAAGAGGGTGAGCGCTATGAATTCGAGCTCACCCAAAACCAAGATGGCAAGACGAAGGCCACGGGCCTGCGCCTGCTGACAGACGCAAGCAATGGCTAAGGCTTGATGAAGCTCAGCGTCACTGAGCCGATTTCAAAGCCCCAGCGACTGATATAAGCGCGGTTTATTAAGACGCCATCTTGCTGCAGCAGCATCCAATCGTCGAAACCAACCTTCCAAGTGTCGTCACCGACCTTTAAGTTCATTTTATAGGTCCAGTGCAGCGCATTGCCGGCTTGCTCGCCCGTGGCTTCGCCAATGATGTCGCCAAAAGTGCCGCGATAGGTTCCGTCCGCATTTTTAGTGATGCGCCAAATGCGTTGCTCAGTTTCGCCATCGTCATAGACAAAATCTTCGACAAGGACGAGCGTATCACCCTCCATGCTGCCCTTGATATCCACCACAAACTGCCGGCGATACTTGCCGAAACGGTCTTCAAAAAGGCCATAAGCTTTGGTCTCGCCCAGGAAATAGTCTTCTAAAACAAAAGTGGGCGTGCTCGATTGGAAGTCGCTGATTTTAGCGCCGCCGCCGCATGCGCTTAGCGTGAGAGCGCACAGCACGAAGAACAGTTTTTTGAAGTGTGTCACAATGGTCTCCTTTTGCGCGTCTTTACGCACGCGGCTCGCTGTTGGTTTTGTTCTCATGTCTGAGTGCTGGACTTGATGCGCGCCGCGACTTAATCAACATTTCATTCTCCTCTCTTGCCTTGAGCGCAGCACATATGACCCCATCAGAACGCATCCTCATTTTAGATTTTGGCAGCCAAGTCACGCAGCTCATCGCGCGGCGGGTGCGTGAGGCGGGCGTTTATTGTGAGGTGGTCCCGTTCCAAAACGGCTCTGAGGCCATGCAGTCCGCAGAGGCGTTAAAAGGGGTCATTCTTTCAGGCGGACCTGCCAGTGTGACGAGCGATATCACGCCGCGCGCGCCGCAAGAGGTTTGGGACAGCGGACTGCCCGTGCTTGGCATTTGCTATGGCCAGCAGACCATGGTGGCGCAGCTGGGCGGGTCGGTTGAAACCTCAGACCATCATGAGTTTGGCCGCGCGATGGTCGATGTGCGGGCCGATAGTGCGCTTTTCGGCGGCTTATGGGCTTCTGGGGAAGCCCATCAGGTATGGATGAGCCACGGCGACAGGGTGACTGCACTGCCAGATGGCTTTGAGGTCATTGCGACAAGCGAGCATGCGCCCTGCGCAGCCATCGCAGATGAAGCACGGCGGTATTATGGCCTGCAGTTCCATCCGGAGGTCGTGCACACACCCGATGGCGCCAAGCTGCTTGAACATTTCGTGCGCACCATTTGCGCTTGTGAAGCGCAGTGGAGCATGGCCCGCTACCGCGACGTCAAACTGCAAGAAATCCGCAACCAAGTCGGCGATGGGCGGGTTATTTGCGGCTTATCTGGAGGTGTCGACTCTGCCGTTGCAGCCGTATTGATTCACGAAGCCATCGGCGACCAGCTCACCTGCGTTTTTGTAGATCATGGCCTGATGCGGCAAGGCGAGGCTGATGAAGTCGTCTCGCTGTTTCGCGGCCACTATAATATTCCGCTGGTCCATGTGGATGCTGAAGAGCTCTTTTTAGGGAAGCTCGCCGGCGTCTCAGACCCAGAACGTAAGCGCAAAATCATCGGCGCCACGTTCATCGATGTGTTTGAAGATGAGGCGAAAAAGGTCGGCGGCGCTGATTTCCTGGCGCAAGGCACTTTGTATCCCGATGTGATTGAAAGCGTCTCTTTTACAGGCGGGCCAAGCGTGACCATCAAATCCCACCACAATGTGGGCGGCTTGCCAGAACGCATGAATATGAAGCTCGTGGAACCCCTGCGCGAGCTCTTCAAAGATGAAGTGCGCGAGCTGGGACGAGAGCTTGGCTTGCCGGAAGCTTTTGTCGGGCGTCATCCTTTCCCAGGGCCCGGTCTGGCCATCCGCATCCCCGGAGAGGTCAGCCAAGAGAAATGTGACATCCTCCGCAAGGCAGACGCTATCTACTTAGATGAGATCCGCAAGGCAGGTCTCTACGATGCGATTTGGCAAGCCTTTGCCGTTTTGCTGCCGGTTCGCTCTGTTGGCGTCATGGGCGATGGCCGGACCTATGACCACGTCCTAGCCCTTCGGGCCGTCACATCCACGGACGGCATGACGGCAGATTTCTACCCTTATGACATGCAGTTTCTTGGCCGCGTGGCGACGAGAATCATCAACGAAGTGCGCGGGATTAACCGCGTTACCTACGATATCACGTCAAAACCGCCAGGAACGATTGAATGGGAATAACCAAAACCGCCGTTATCTCCGGCGCTGGCCCATGCGGCCTTGCTGCAGCTTTGATGCTCCATGCGCGTGGCTGGGAGCGCATTCATGTTGTTGAGCGCAACCCCTCAGCAACGATTTTCGACAAGAACAAAGGCTTTAATTATCTGATCGATGCCCGCGGTCAGAAGCTTTTGAAACAGCTGGGCATTGCGGACCGCCTAGAGCATTACGGTGTCGAAAATCGCCGCAATGTAATGACGATGGTGACGGCTGAGGGTGAGCACAAGACGTTTAAATCGCCTTTCTGGGATCCGGCCCGCGATAGCGCCTATTGGTCCCGCCGCGAACGTCTCCAGGCCCTGCTGTATGACCGGGTTGAGGAAATCAACACCGATGGCCGCATCGTTTTCCACTTCAACCATGTGTTTGTTGGCATGAAAGATGGCCAATCAACAGTCCTGGCCAAGGATCTGGAAAGCGGGGAAGAAAAGGTGTTCAGCGCCGATTTCGTGCTTGGCTGTGACGGGCTGAAATCATCCGTGCGTGACGCCATGGTCGCGCATTCAGGGCTGACCGCAAGCGCTTTTGATCGTGAGAAGTTTCCCTCACCATCCTCTCAGCTCTTTTACAAGGTGCTGCAGATACCGGCCCATGTGACGCTGAAAGGTGACCTGAAAGCCGCTGATGACCATAAAATGGCCTATGCGTTTCTCGCGCGTCACACAGAGCCGGATAAGGCGATGGCAATGGTCGCCTATCCCGTCTCCTCGCCAGACGAGCCGCGCACCGTGAACATCATCCGTTTGCCAGGCCACCACATCTGGACGATTAAGGATGCCGACGCGCTGTTTGCTTTTCTTGAAGATGCGTTCCCGCAGATGCCTATCCGAGACGTGCTGACGCAGCAGGAGGCGGAAGATTTTATTTCCATCGAAGCGCCTAAATTCCCAGCGCCGCAATACACCAAGATGACCTACGCCTCCCTCGGTAAGGGCCAAGGGGTGCCAGCGCTCTTGATTGGCGATGCGGCGCATGCGTTCCCGCCGGACCTTGGCCTGGGCGTCAACACCGCCATGGAAGATGTCTGGCGCCTGTCTGAGTTTTTAGAACGCAGCGGGGACGACCCAGCAGCAGCTGGACAAGCCTTTGACGCCGACCAGGCGCGTGAACGCCGCGCTTTGGCAAAGCTGGTGCAGACAGTAGCGCCTTACCAATACAATCAATCGCCTGGGCGCTTGAAGCTGTGGGCCTTAAAGTTCTTTGCCGTCAAACTCCTCAATAAGGTGCTGCCATTCCTCATTGACCGTCCCGCTGTGCTTTTGGCGCAGCAAGACCATTTGCCGTTTTCGCAGATACGCAGGCGGCAGGTGTTCAATCGGTGGAAGATTGGCGCCTTAGTCGGCGCCATTGTGGGCGGCGTCGCCTGGGCGCTTTAGAAGCTGTAGCGCGCTGAAAGCAGGGCTTGCGTGAGGTCTTGCGAGATCAGGATGACGCCTTGCTCATCAATCTGCGCATCGGCGTGATTGATGCCTAAATTTAACGAAAGACCGCGTGCAACATCAAACTGGACGCCTAGAGCGGCGGACACTTCGCTGTCTCCAGCTGCCTCTCCATAGTGCCCTTCGATAGAAGCCGTCCAAGCCCCGTACTTATAGCGCGCGCCGGCCGACATATACCAACGCTCAACATCAATGGCGTCGTTGCCAAGCGACTCATAGCCAACGCCAAAATCATAGAGTCCGCTGCCATAAATAAACTCAGCTACACCAACAACGCCATCTGACGACAAGCTCTGGCTGCCATCTGCTGGTGCGAAATCGCCTGATGAATAGCGCAGCGTGAAACGCCAATCGCGCGTTCCGAGCGGCCGCGACCATGAGGCGCCAACATCAAAGTCTCCTTCAACATCGACAACAAAAGACAGCCGGGCAGGGCCGAATTGGCCAACATAGCCGCCGCCCCAATTACCCATTTGGCCTAGATTGTTGTCGAACGCCAAAGTCCCATTGCCGACGCCGCGCAAACGCCGTGTGTCTTCGCGCACGAGGTTTGTTGTATTGCCGCCGATGAAGCTGCCCCAAGCGCCGCTGATAATGCCGGCGACATTGTCGATATAATCATCGGTCGTGGGCATGTTTCCGGCGACCAGAACGTTGGTCATGTCTGACTGATATTGCGCAAAATAGCGCAGCTGAACATTCCAGCGATTGGGCAGCTGTGTGCTGGCCGCGACTTCAACATTGCCAACAAAGGCGACATCGCTTCGGTCCTCAACGCCTGAGGACAGGTTATTGTTAAACGCAGCGTCGAGCAAACCAGTGGCTGTAAGTGTCACATTCCCAACATCCTGCGCCAGCGGCTCTTCAAGGGACGACAATCGGTCATAATTGATCGAAAGGTTCTGGGCATAGGCCGAAGGCGCGCATAAAGCGCCAAGAGCGACGAGCAGCGTCAAAAGTCTCATGGCCTTAAACCCGCTTTGGAAATGTATCTGTGAAAGCTTGCCGCGCGATGGCGCGGCCTGCCTTCATAGCGGCGGTGTGGTCAGCCAGCCAATGCACG
>JBCCDR010000163.1:0-6243 GCA_039030675.1 Pseudomonadota bacterium
CCGGTGGGTGAGTTTGAACCACGCCCGCGCAAAGGCATCTTCAAAAAGACTGGGGTCTTCTTGGAAGCGCTTTGAGATTTTGCGGTATTCCGGGTCAAACTTCAGCGACAAATCGGTTGTGAACATGATGGGCGCGTGGAAGGTGCCTTCGCGGTGGGCATCGGGAACAGTTTTCATGTTCTCCGCATCTTTTGGCACCCACTGGGTGGCGCCGGCAGGGCTTTTAGTCTGTACCCACTCATTGCCAAACAGATTGTCTAGATACATGGTGGTCCACTGCACAGGGCTGGCCGTCCAAGCGCCTTCAAGACCACTGGTTACAGCGTCAGCGCCTTTGCCTTCACCGCAGCTGTTTTTCCAGCCAAGGCCTTGCTCTTCAACCGGCGCACCGGCTGGCTCAGGGCCAACGCACTCTTCTGGGCTGTGGGCACCGTGGGCTTTGCCGAAAGTGTGTCCACCGGCGATGAGCGCGACGGTTTCCTCATCATTCATGGCCATGCGGCCAAAGGTGGTGCGGATATCGTGCGCAGCCTTGATGGGGTCAGGATTGCCGTTTGGTCCTTCTGGGTTCACGTAGATGAGGCCCATCTGCACGGCTGCGAGGGGGTTTGAAAGCTCACGGTCACCGCTATAGCGCTTGTCGCCCAGGAATTCTGATTCCGGGCCCCAATAGACCAGGTCCGGCTCCCAAGCATCGATGCGGCCACCGGCAAAGCCGAAGGTCTTAAAGCCCATGGATTCCATGGCGACATTGCCTGTCAGGACCATCAAATCTGCCCAGCTAATCGCGCGGCCATATTTTTGTTTAATGGGCCAGAGGAGGCGCTGTGCCTTATCAAGGTTGCCATTGTCAGGCCAGCTGTTGAGCGGCTCAAAGCGCTGCTGGCCGGCTGCTGCCCCGCCGCGTCCATCGGCGATGCGGTAGGTGCCGGCGCTGTGCCAGGCCATGCGAATGAAGAACGGGCCATAATGCCCATAGTCTGATGGCCACCAGTCTTGCGAACTGGTCATCAGCGCTTCGATGTCTTTCTTGATGTCATCCAAATCAAGCGCGCTGAAGGCAGCGGCGTAATCAAAGCCATCGCCCATGGGGTCATGGGTGACTGCGTTCTGGCGCAGCACGGTGAGGTCGAGTTGTTCAGGCCACCAAAAGTCGTTGCTTTTGGCTTCTACTTGATTGGGAACATAAGGCGGCGTCGCGTTGGCGTGCGGCACAAACAGGGCTGCGGCCAGGGCGAGCGCAGAAACAGTATTGCGAACCATTTGGGTGGTGTTCCTTTCGGCGATTGCGGGTCTCTCAAAGCGGCGGACATGCCTCGTCCGTCCAGACAAAACTGTAGTCTATATGGACGATAAATGCACCGCTCTATCGTGGGTAATAGAGCTTTGAAAAACCCGCCAACTCAAAAATTCGATTTGAGTGAACGCTCTGATATGAAAGGATTATTTGCCTGTGAACTGAGCCTGACGCTTCTCAATGAAGCTTTGCACACCTTCTTGAAAATCTTTGGTGTTCGCCAGCTTTTGTTGCACCCCTGCGAATTGCTGCGCTGCCGCATCTTCACCATGCAGTGCAAAAACGCGCGCATTCTCTAACGTCGCTTGAACAGCCAGCGGTGCGCGCGATGCAATGGTCTTTGCAAGGCCAAGGGCATGGTCATATTCCTCACCTGCGGGCACGACCTCCTGGACAAGGCCAATCCGGTAAGCTTCCTCCGCGTTAAACTCATCGCCGGTCAGCAGCCACTTCATGCCATTGCCCCAGCCGCCGCGTTCAATGAAGCGGTAGGTGGCCCCGCCGACAGCCATCAGCCCGCGCTTGGGCTCCATCTGCGCAAAGCGGCAATCATCTGCGGCAATAGCAATGTCGCTGGCGAGCATGAGTTCAAGGCCGGCTGTGTAGGTGATGCCGTTGACGGCCGTTATCAAGGGTTTGGTGCGCCCATGGCCATAGCGATTGTAGATGTCCAGCTCTCCGTAGCGTGCAAAATCGCCAGAGCCTGAAAATTTGCCAACAAATTTCGGCAAGTCGAGGCCAGCAGTGAAATGCTTGCCATGGGCAAACAGCAGGCCGCAGCGCAGGTTGTCATCCTCTTCGAGTTGCCGGTAGGCCGCTTCAAGCTCTTCGAACATATGCGGCGTGAGGCCATTGAGCTTTTCCGCGCGGTTAAGCCCCATGCATAAAACGCCGCCATCAACCTCGACTGTTATGCTGCCATCATCGCTCATACGTCTTCATCCCAACAAAGAGTGTGTTGGGCTGCACGCTAGCATGGTCAGCGCAGCTGCAAAGCTGGCGGAAAAAAGGGGCGCTATTCGAGAATATCGATGGGTTTGAGGACCGCGATGGAAGCTTTATTGATGAGCAGGATTTCCTGATTGGCAAGGCGCACCGGAAAGAAGGGCCGGCCATCGTTGAGCAAATCCTGTACGCGCTCTTCCTTTGAGAGGAAGACGTTGCCTGCGATTTGTGTGCCGTCGTTGAGCACGATATCCACATCAATATTGTATTTGCGGCGGATGCGCGAACCGGTGCTGGATATGGGGGTTTGCATGGTCACGAGATGCACTCCATCAGTTTCTTATCCAGCCCGAACTGGCGGACTTTTTCATAGCAAGAGGGCCTAACGCCGGAGGCTTCCCAGTGGCCAATGATTTTGCCGTTTTCATCTTCATTGTCGTAGACGAATTTAAACAGCTCCTGGGTCACCATCACCTCGCCTTCCATCCCAACCACTTCGGTAATGGCGGTGGTGCGGCGGCTGCCGTCGCGCAGGCGTTTGACCTGCACGATGAGGTCCACAGCTTCCGAGATTTGTTGGCGAATGGCTTTGAGCGGGTAGTTGACGCCCGACATATTGACCATGTTTTCCATCCGCGTAATGGCTTCGCGGGGTTTGTTGGCGTGCAAGGTCGCCATGGAGCCATCGTGGCCGGTGTTCATGGCTTGCAGCATGTCCAGGCACTCGCCGACGCGGATCTCGCCTAAGATAATCCGGTCTGGGCGCATCCGCAGGGAGTTGATGAGCAAGTCGCGGATGGAGACAGCGCCTTGCCCTTCTAGGTTGGCAGGGCGGGTTTCAAGGATGACCACATGGGGCTGCTGAAGCTGCAGTTCCGCCGCATCCTCAATGGTGACCACACGCTCGCCCTGGTCGATAAGTTTCGACATGGCGTTCAGCATCGTGGTTTTACCAGAACCCGTCCCGCCTGAGATCACGACGTTGAGGCGGCAAGCCCCAGCAATTTTCAGGAAGTCCGCCATGTTACGGCTCATCGAGCCGCCAGCGCACATCATGTCGATGGTGATAGGCTTGTTGGAGAATTTCCGGATGGAAATGGACGTGCCTTTGAGCGACAGCGGCGGAATGACCACGTTCACCCGGCTGCCATCTTCTAGCCGGGCGTCGGCCAGCGGCGTGGTTTGGTCAATGCGCCGGCCCACCTTGTTACAAATGCGCTGGGCGACATGCAGCAAGTGGTCTTCATCGCGGAAGCGGATGTTGGTGAGCACCAGCTTACCTTTTCGCTCCACATAGACCTGCTTCGGTCCGTTCACCATGATATCGCTCACGGCCATGTCTGAGAGCAGGACTTCAAGCGGGCCAAGGCCAAGCAATTCGTCGATGAGCAGCGCTTCAAGCTGGGCTTGTTCTTTGCGGTTGAGCGTAATCTTCAGCTCCGCCAGCACTTCCATAACAATGGGGCGAAACTCTTCATGCAGTTCTGTTTTAGACAGCGAGGCTGCGGCTTCAGCGTCAATCCGGTCCAGCAGGCGCGGGAGCACCTGTTCCTTCACCGCAATAACAGCGTCAGAGCCGTTTTCGCTGGCGTCATAGTCGTAGGTGGCGATTTCCTCGTCATCGCTGGCTTGCGCTGGCGTTTTGACGTCTTCTGGCGGCAACTCTTCTTCTTCAGGCTCTTGCTCGGGTTCTTCGGCGGCGAAAAGCGAGCTGGCGGACGTCTCGCCGTCCCGCAGCGGCACTTTGTTTTCAAAGGCGACTTCGGCAGCTGACAACGCCTTGCGGATCGGGTTGTCATCTTCTTCTTGCGCGTCAACGCGCGCAGCGTCCTCAGGCTCTACCGGCCTAGGCTGCCCGCCCTGCGCCGGCCGCGGCCCGCGCGAACGCCCTGGCGCTTGCGGCTCATTGCCTGCATTTTTCTTACCAAACATCTATTCTTTTCAAAGTCCCGGCCCGCCCAAACGCATGCGAAGGCCCTGCAGCCAGCATGCGCAGCTGGCACTTTGGCAAAAGATGCTTAATTTTCTCTAATGCATGGCAAGGCTGATGCGGCCTGCCTCCATATCGCCCAACGTTTGGGTGATGTGAGACCAGATTTCCTCGCCCGAGCTGTCGCCCAGCGCTTCCAGGCTTTGGCGGGCTTCTTCCGCAATGGCCATGGCGTTTTCACCAAAGCGAAGCACCAGGTCTTGCGCGACTTGGCTGTATAAAATCGTTTCAATCTCTTCGCTCATGGCTTTGTCCTTCATTGCAAAAAATCACACTGGAAACGCCCTTACAAAAAGGATGCCAACCGCTTCTATGGTCTAGACCCCTGAGCGCGCTTGGGTTTTTGCGCCGCGCGCTCCCCTGCGTGAATCCGTTAAGGATAAATTCTGCCGGGGAAAATTTGACCTGCGGCAAGCGTTGCGTATTGTGCGGCTCCATGGACCGACTAACAGCGATGGAAATCTTCACCCGCGTGGTGAGTGAGGGCAGTTTCTCCGGCGCTGCGCGTGTCTTGAACATGTCGAAGTCGGCGGTGAGCAAATACATCAGTGATTTAGAAGAGCGCCTGGGCGCGCGCCTCCTTAACCGCACGACGCGGCGGCTGTCGCTCACAGATGTGGGCAAGGCCTATCATGAGCGCTGCCAACAGGTTCTCTCTGATATCGATGAGATGGAAGCGGCCGTTAGCTACAAGACCCAACAGGTCAGCGGGCTTTTGAGGCTCGCCGCGCCGGTGACGTTCTCGGTGAAACACCTCGGCGCACCTTTGTCGGAGTTCATGACGGAATATCCCGACATTGAGATTGAGCTGAACCTCAATGACCGCCGGGTTGATATTGTCGAGGAAGGCTTTGACGCCGCCATCCGCATTGCGCGGCGCTTGTCTGATTCCTCGCTGATTGCTGCCAAGCTGGCCACCTCTCGCAGCGTCACCGCTGCCAGCCCGGATTATCTTGAACGCTTCGGCACGCCCCAACATCCGCGCGATTTATCGAACCATAGCTGCCTGCGCTATTCAAACCTCGGTCCTATTTCCGAATGGGAGTTCTTTGAGCCCGATGGCCGGCCCATCTTAGTGCAGGCTGCCGGTGTGATTTCAGCCAATAATGGCGAGGTGCTGCGCGAAGCTGCCCTTGACGGCAAGGGCGTGATTTCAGGCCCTTCGTTTTTGTCAGGTGAGGCCATTCGCGAAGGCAAGCTGGTGCAGATTCTCTCAGAGTATGGCCAGCAAGAGTTCTCCATCTTCGCCGTCTATCCTCATAACCGGCACCTGTCTGCCAAGGTCCGCAAGCTGGTTGATTTTTTGAAGACCTATTGGGGCGGTAACAACGCACATTGGAATGAATTTTAAGGAGCCCCATGGCCACCATAGAAAAAGAAGACGTCGTGGCGCTTTTCTCAAAGCCCTTTATGGACTTGATGTTTGAGGCCCAGAGCGTCCACCGCCAGTATCATAAAGCCGGCGAGGTACAGCTCAGCCAGCTCATCTCCATCAAAACCGGTGGCTGCGCGGAAGATTGCGGTTATTGCAGCCAATCAGCCAAATACGCCAAAGACGTGGGCCTGCAAGCGACCAAACTTATGGACGTGGACGCTGTGGTGGCGGAGGCAAAGCGCGCGCAAGCTGGCGGGGCCACGCGCTACTGCATGGGGGCGGCTTGGACACGGCCGAAAGAGCGCGACTTGGGCAAAGTCTGCGCCATGATTTCCGAAGTGAAAGCCCTTGGCTTGGAGACATGCGCAACGCTGGGCATGCTCGATGATAGCCAATCCAAGGCCCTCAAAGAAGCTGGCCTCGATTATTACAATCACAACATCGACACCTCACCCGAGCATTACGATAAAATCATCACCACCCGGGAATTCTCCGAGCGCATCGACACACTGAACAGCGCGCGCGACGCGGGTTTGAAGCTGTGCTGCGGCGGCATCTTGGGGATGGGCGAAACCCGCGCAGACCGGGCAGAAATGCTGCGCCAACTGGCGATTATGGCGCCGCCGCCTGAAAGCG
>JBCCDR010000164.1:0-6204 GCA_039030675.1 Pseudomonadota bacterium
AGGGGAGATGGGGGAAGTTAGGAGTTAGGGGTTAGGAGGACGGGAATTTAAAATCAATACATCCAGCATGAAAATCTCAAATCCACAACCCAAAAAGGTGACACAGGCCGGCTGATGGGTAGCTTTGCGGAGGACTGTGCTGAGAAATATCAATTCACGCGCGAAGCCCAGGATGACTATGCGCTGAGTTCTTTGTCTCGCGCTCTGGAGGCACAAAACACTGGCGGATTTGCAGATGAAATTGCGCCGGTTGACGTGACCACGCGCAAAGGCACCACTGTGGTCAGCGAAGATGAGCAATTAGGCAATGCCCGCCCCGATAAAATCCCGCATTTGAAGCCTGCATTTAAAAAAGACGGCACCGTCACGGCCGCCAATGCATCCTCCATCTCTGACGGTGCTGCCGCGCTGGTGCTGATGCGTGAGAGCGATGCGAAGGCGCAGGGCAAACCCATCAAGGCGCGCATTCTGGGCCACAGCGTCCATGCCCAAGCGCCGGCCTGGTTTTCGACCGCGCCTGTCCCTGCCATGCAAACACTCATGAACCGCATCGGCTGGAGCGTGAGCGATGTGGATGTATGGGAGATCAACGAAGCCTTTGCCATCGTGCCCATGGCGGCGATGGCTGAAATTGGCATGGACCACGCGCAGGTCAACGTCCATGGCGGCGCCTGCGCGCTTGGGCACCCCATTGGGGCGTCGGGCGCGCGCATCCTGGTGACGTTGCTGCATGCTTTGGAGCGCCGTGACAAAACCACCGGCATCGCCTCGCTATGCATTGGCGGCGGTGAGGGCACGGCTGTGGCCATTGAGCGGGTTTAGGAGGCTGCTGCTTCTTTCTTAGTGCCAAGGCGGCTCGCAAAGCTGAAAACGTCATCGTCGCAGACATCGATACATTTGCCGCAGCTGATGCAGTCCGTGTTCGTAATCAGCGGCGTATCAGTCGCCTGCTTGGGATACAGCGCTGGGGCAATTACATGCGGCTCAGGGCAAACGCGGAAACAATCGCCGCAATCCGTGCACTGGCTGCGTTTGGCTGCGGAGACTTTGATAAGGCTGGCCTTTCCTAAAAGGCCATAGAAGGCGCCAACCGGGCAGATATGGCCGCACCAGCCATGTTTGACCAGCGCCACATCAAAAACGAATACGGCAATCAAGGCGAGCCAAGCCATGCCCAGGCCAAACAGCAGGCCGCGATGCAGCATGGTGATGGGATTGATTGTTTCAAAGGCGATGGTACCGGTGATGGCGGACAGCACCAGCAATATCGGCACGAGCGCGAGGCTGGTCTGGCGCGGGACCTTGATATTGGTCTTCACGCCTAAACGCTCGCGCAACACGGCGGCTGCATCTGTCACAGGGTTTATGGGGCAAACCCAGGCGCAAAAACTGCGTCCACCGAGCAGCATGTAAAAGGCCGCGACCGTGAGCGCTCCGGCAATGGCCGCCGTTTCGAGCTTATGGCCTGCCGCAAGCGACTGCACCGCGATAAAGGGGTCGGTGAGGCTGATGGTGTCCAGCAACACGCTGGAGGCTAGGTTGCCTTTCAGAGCCCAGAGGCCAGCATAAGGCCCTATCAGGAAGAGCGCGAGCACGGACAGTTGAACGCTGCGCCGCGCGATGAGCCAGCGGTGGCGTGCAATCCAGCTGCGCCTCTCAGCCATGGATGAACAGCCCTGAATCCTTTTGTGCCATTGCGCGCGGCAGCACTTTGATGGAGGCTTCGGGCGTAATGCACGCTTCTTCACACATGCCGCAGCCTGTGCAGGCGTTTGAGTGCACAGTCGGCTGGAAGACCATCTGGTTGCCTTTGCGCAGCGGCAACATGGTGATGGCATCATCTTTAACGGGGCAGGCCACATAACAGGCGCGGCAGGCCGTGCCCTGCATGGCATAGCAGGTCTCTGGGCTGAGGAAGGCGGCAAGGCCCATGTCTGCCTCACGAATATCATCCAGTTCATGGGTGAGCGCGCCGGTGGGGCAGGCCTTTGCGCAGGGAATGTCTTCGCACATCTCGCATGCCTTTTCGCGGGCGACGAAGTATGGCGTTCCGGTCGCCACTGGCTCCTCGACGGTGGCGAGTTTGAGAATTTCATAGGGACAGTCTTGAACGCACAATCCGCAGTGAACGCAGGCACTTAGGAAGTCTTCTTCAGGCAGAGCACCAGGCGGGCGAAGGGCGCTGGCGGCGCGGGCGGTTGTGGATCTAATAAAGGCGGCGAGGGTGACGCCGATGGCTGCAGCAGAGCCAAAGGCGCCCATGGCAGCGCTTATGGCGCGGCGCCGGGTTAGGCTCTTGTCTTTGTCCCCCATGGCCCATCATCCTCCCAATGGATGAAAGGGTAGTCAAGTTAGGACAATCGTACAAGGTTTATCTAGGTGCCCGCTTTTTTATCGGCAACAGCGCCGCCTGCCTCTTTCCAGGCTGTAAAGCCGCCTTCAATGTGCGCGACATTGTCCATGCCGAGGTCTTTCAGCGCTGCAGCGGAGAGGGCGGACCGCCATCCAGAGGCGCAGTAGAGAAGGTAGGTCTTCTCCGGGCGCGCGAAGATGTCCTTGTGATAAGGGCTTTCCGGATGGACCCAGAACTCAAGCATGCCACGCGGGCAATGGAAGGCACCCTCAATCATGCCTTCCCGCTTGAGTTCCCGGATATCCCGCAGATCGACGAAGATCACGTCCGGTTCGCGGTGACGGTCAATCGCCTTGCTGACCGTCCACGTCTCGATTTTCGCGTTGGCCGCATCGAGCAGGTCTTGAAACCCAATATTCATGGACCGTGCTTTGCCGCTTTGCTCGGCGCTTATTCGCCAGGGGCGATGGTGACGGGCATGCCGCTGAGCTCTTCGCTCATTTCAATCTGGCAGGAAAGGCGCGAGTTTGCTTGTCTGGATTCGGCCATGGACAGGAGCTCATCTTCATCCGCTTCGACTTTGTCGAGCTTGCCGATCCAGTTTTCATCGATATAAACATGGCATGTGGCGCAAGAGCAGCAGCCACCGCACAGCGCTGCCATGTCTTCAAAATCATTGTCTCGGATAACCTCCATCACGGAAATACCGATTTCCGCTTCCACTTCGCGGGTGTTGCCTTCCATGTCGGTGACGACGAGATTTGCCATAGTCATAATCCTTTGGGCTAAACGAGCACTGCTTTTGGCAGCTTCAATGCGCTTCCCTTATTGCCTTGAGGTGTTCACTGTCAATTTCCTATGAGACGCAGCTATCAATCTCATGCGGGGCCGGTATGGAACAACACCAACTTGATGACGCCGTGAAGGCGATTGCAAAGCGCGACCGCGCGGTTGCACAGGCCCTGAAAACTGTCGGTTTTCCAGCGGCAAGACGGGCAGAGCCTGGCTTTGCCAGTTTGGTTCGTATCCTGCTTGGCCAACAGTTGTCGGTAAAGGCCGCTGCGACGATTCATGAGCGGTTTTGCGCTTTGCTTGAGGGAGGTGTAACGCCCAAGGCTGTTTTAGGCACCAACCATGAGGATTTGCGCGGAGCTGGGCTAAGTCGGGCAAAAATCAAATATATTCAGTCTCTTGCGCAAGCGACTTTAGACCAGACACTAAGCCTGGCGACCATAGCGGGTCTGGATGAGCCAAGTGCAATGAAGGCGCTCACCCAGGTCAAGGGTATCGGCCCTTGGACAGCGCAAATCTATCTGTTGTTCTGCGAGGGGCGCCCCGATGTTTGGCCTTCCGGAGATTTGGCCCTGCAAGAAGCGTTAAAACGCTTGAAAGGGCTAGACGTGCGGCCAACGGCTGCGGAGACGGTGCAACTGGTTGAGCCGTGGAAGCCATGGCGCGGCGCTATGGCAGTCTTCCTGTGGCATTACTACGCGGCGTCGGGTGCTCCTGTTTGAGCCATGTGTTCCAGCGGGAGGTGATATACCCGCTCGCGGCCGCAGGCATAAACGGTGTGCGGCATGCCGAGAGCATCTGTCAGCGTGCTATGACTGATATCGAGCCCGCCCGTGAACGCGCCAAAGGAGGGCAGGACGCAGACGTGGTCGTAGACCGCAAAGCAGGGCAGGCTACGGCTAGATTTGCGCAACCTCACGCGTACTTTGGGGTGGTAATGCCCGCAAAATGTAGGCTGTGTTGCGGCCCGCGTTGCCTCATGCACCATGGCAAAGGCGCTGCTTGTGAGCTTTGGGATATGCGTGCCAAAGCCCGTGGGCTGCGGGTCATGGTTGCCGCTTATCCAGGTGATATCGGTTTGCGCGCATAAAGACCGGAGCATGGCCCTGTCTCGCGGGTCCATCCGGCTTGGGCCGCCCATGTCATGCCAGCTGTCTCCCAGCGCGATGACGCGCTTGGGCACGTAATGCTGGATGACGCTTTCTAAGGTTCGCAGTGTTTCCAGCGTATCATAGGGCGGAAGCAGGTAACCCCTTTCTGCGAAGTGGCTTGCCTTTTCAAAGTGCAAATCAGCCACCAGCAGGGTATTTTGTGCAGGCCAATACAGCGCGCCGCGCGTGTCCGGCACAAACTCATCACCGCCGAATGTTATCGTTTTGTTCATGCTCGAACTTAAGCATCTCCCACAGCGATACGCAAGAGGTCTTCTGCTTGCGCAAACAGCATTTCCCTGGCTTCGCCATCCACCTGCTGGACGTTGAGCTCAACGACAGCAGGGACCGCCAGCGGGGAAATCCGCTCGAGTTCGCGGTGGCGGATTTTGCCTTGAATGCGGTCAAGGAAAGCGGCTAGGCGGCCAATGTCTGTCAGCCGGCCTTTCGCGTCTTGCCAGCTTGCTTTCATGAGCACATGGTCAGGCTCATATTTTTTGAGCACATCGAAAATCAGGTCGGAGGAGAACATCATCTGCCGGCCTGTTTTCTTCTGCCCAGGCTGATTTCTTTCAACAAGGCCAGATATTTGCGCCACTTCCATGAAAGCGCGCTTTAATAGAGAAGAGGCCGCCACCCACTCCATAAGCTCATCTTCAAGGATGGAATTGCTGAACAGCGGCGCGGCGTCTGTCACAGGGTTCATGGACCAGGCTGCGAGCACATAATCCGTTCCCACAAAGCCGATGGGCCCATAGCCCATGCTCTCCATGCGGCGCGTGACCAGCATGCCTAAGGTATGGTGGGCGTTATACCCCTCAAACCCGTAAGCGACGATGAAGTGCCGCGGGCCATAACGCGTTTCCTGGGGGAAGGTTTCGACGAGTAGCCCCTCACGCGGCGGCAGCTCCGAGAGCCCGCGCTGCAGCTCCAGCCATTCGCGCACTTCGTCTGGAAACAAGTCCCACCGCTCTGGACTTGAGAAGAACCCTCGCACGCGGCTGGCGAGATTGGTGGACAAGGGCATGCGCGCGCCTTGATAGGTGGGGATGCGCGGCGCTTTCTTCTTGGTGGGCACGCGTACGTAGAGGTCTGCGGTTTCGATGCGGTCGACCTCTAAAATCCGCCCAGCAAAAAAGAAGGTGTCACCGACGGACAAGCCAGAGGCATACCATTCATCGACTTCGCCCAGCGAGCGTCCAGTGCGGAAACGCACTTTCAGGCCAGGCTGGTCAATGATGGCGCCGGCGTTCATCCGGTAGAGATGCTCAATGCGGCGGTGAAAGGCCTGGTAGCGCCCATCGGGGCGTTTGATGATGCGGTGAAAGCGGTCGTAGCGCCGCAGCGAATAGCCGCCGTTCTCCACAAAGGCGATGGCTTCCTCAAAGGTCTCCCAGTCCAACTCTCGAAAGGGCGCGGCTTTGCACACCTCATCATAGAGCTCTTGCGGGTCAAACGCCTGCGCGCAAGCCATGCCCATGATATGCTGCGCAAGCACGTCATAGGCGCAGCGCTTGAAGGCATCGCCGTCCAGGTCCGCTTCGGGTGGGCACCGACAGCCACACCACCATGGTCAACGGCGCCGCCGTTCTGGGCTGGGGCGTCGGCGGGATCGAGGCAGAGGCCGCGATGCTTGGCCAGCCGATCTCGATGCTGATCCCCGAAGTGATCGGATTTGAATTGACAGGCTCCATGGTCGAAGGGACCACCGGCACCGACCTTGTGCTCAAGGTCGTCGAAATGCTCCGTGAGATGGGCGTTGTCGGCAAATTCGTGGAATTCTACGGCCCCGGCCTCGATAACCTGCCGCTGGCCGACCGCGCGACCATCGCCAACATGGCCCCGGAATATGGCGCGACCTGCGGGTTCTTCCCCATCGACGGCGAGACGCTGCGCTATTTGCGCTCC
>JBCCDR010000165.1:0-6185 GCA_039030675.1 Pseudomonadota bacterium
CAGCCGCGCGCCAGAGCGCATTTTCGGCAGCAAATAGGGCGCGTTGGTCATGCTCTCCATGCCGCCGGCGACAACGGTGATGCCGTTGCCCGCTTTCAGCTGGTCATGGGCCATCATCACCGCTTGCATACCCGAGCCGCACATTTTGTTGAGCGTCACCGCCGGCGTGCCTTCAGGCAGCCCGCCAGCGAACCCGGCCTGACGCGCGGGCGCCTGGCCTTGCCCCGCCGGCAGCACGCAGCCCATGAGCAGCGCGTCTACAGTGGCCGCCTCCACATCAGCCCGCTCAAGCGACGCGCGAATAGCGGTCCCGCCCAGCTGGCTTGCGGTGACATCTGAAAAGGCGCCTTGCATGCCGCCCATGGCCGTTCGCGCTGCGCCGACGATAACAATAGAGTCTTCCATGGGGGCTCCTCTTCACACTGAAAACGATGCGATTGAACACTGATGACGCCCTCATACTCTGCAGCACCACAAGCCGTCCATTTTAAATCGCTCTCTGGCTGCCTATGATGGAAACTGTGCGCTGGTAAGCAACTGGATGGGTGATGGAACCACTTTTAGGACTTGTAGGACTGGCCATCTTGGCGATACCGCCGGCGGTCATCTATTTGCTCATCAGCAATGCGTCGTTGCTCAAACGCGTGAGAACGCTTGAAGCGCAGCTCTCCTCCAGCACGCCCTCTACTGCCAAGCCAACGTCACAAACGGCTGCATCGCCAGCGAAACCGCTGGTTCAATCAACGCCGCAAAAGCGCCCAGAAATACGGCCAGCAGCTCCGGGTCCTCAGAGCGTACCAGCCCCCGACACTGGCAATGCCCTGGCAGAATGGCTGTCGAAAAACTGGTTTTATGCGGTTTCCGCCGTATCGCTGGCCTTGGCAGGCATCTTTTTGGTGCAATACGGCATCGAGAAAGGACTGCTGCCCCCGGTCGTTCGTGTCCTGGCCGCCGCTGGTTTTGGCTGTCTGCTCATTCTTGGGGGAGAGGTCATTCGCCGGCGCTTTGGCGATGACGCGCAAAGCAGTACGGAATATCTGCCTTCTGTTTTCTCCGGCGCGGGCATCGTCACGTTGTTTGGCGCTGTGCTTGCGGCGCGCGGGCTCTATGGATTGATTGGCCCAGAGATTGCGCTTGGCGGCATGGCGCTCGTCGGCGTGGGCGCCATGGTGCTCGGTTGGTTTTATGGCCCGCTCCTCGCCGCTGTGGGCATCCTTGGCGCCATGGCGGCACCGTTTGTGGTTGGCGGCTCATCGGACAATCCATCCTGGCTGTTTGCCTATTTCGCCATCGTCGCCATCGCTGGCCTTGCGATTGATACCATTCAGCGCTGGGCCTGGGTATCCATCCTTAGCTTGGTGCTTGGCTTCGTAACCGGCACTGTACTGCTGGTAAGCGCGCCAACACTGACGCATCAGCCGTATATGCTGTTCTGCTTTGCGCTGGCTCTCGCAGGCACCCTCATCCCGCAAAGGCGCCTTTTGCCTGACCATGAAGGGCCCGCTGTCTTGCTGCGCTCTTGGAGCCAGAAGGTGGCAGAAGACTTGCCCTTCTTTCCCACACGCCTTGCTGCCGGGGCTTTGCTTGCCGCTGTGATGCTCATTCCAACGTCGGGTTTGTTTGCTTGGAGCGTGAGTGGGTTTTGGCTCAGCTGGGTGCTGCTCAGTGCCTTTGCGCTCTTCCTGCTGATTGCGACCCGCAAAGCCCCCGCCATTGCCGACCTCGCTGTCTTGCCGCTCCTGGGGCTGATAGGGACATTGCCCTTAGGCAGAGGCGCCATGGGGCTCACGGCCGCGCCGGATGGGCCGGTGCCAGTCACCGTGTCGCTGCTGATGGGGGTGGGCCTTGTCCTCTCCTGCGTGGCGGCATGGCGCTCCCTGCGCGGGGGCCGCGAAAAAACATTCATGGCAGCCATTGCCGCGTTATGTGCGCCGGTGCTGGCGGTGGCCATTGCCGTGATATGGTGGCCAGGCGAGATTGTCAGCGGCCTGAGCTGGGCGCTGCGTGCGCTGGTCATTGCCATCTTCATGATGGGCTTTGCAGAACGCTTTCACAAAGCCGATGGCGCGCAGGACCGCACACGCGCCTCCATGGCGGCTGTCTCTGGCCTGACAGCCATCGCTTTCGCGCTTGTGGCGCTGTTCAGCACGGCTGCACTGACGCTAGCTTTGGCCGTCACACTTGTATTGGCGGCCACGTTGGACCGGCGCTTTAACTTGCCTTTGATGACGGGCTATATCTGCGTCGGCGTCCCCGTCATCATGAGCCGGTTGGTGATTGAGCCTGGACTTGACTGGGCGCGCAGTGCGCCGCTTTTGGAGCTGTTTCTGTCCCATGGCGGCGCTGTGATTGGCTTCGGCGCTGCTTATGTTCAACTGCGCAGCACCGAGCGCAATACCAGCAAAGTCATGCTGGAAAGCGCGTTCATGGCCGCTGCAGGCCTGCTCATCACCACCCTGCTCTACCGCTCCATCGTTGGCTGGGGCGGCAGCCGCGCGCTGGAAAGCCACTGGTCTTTCGGCCTGAATGCCTGTGTGTGGCTCCTGCTTTGCGGCGCGCAGATCTACAGGCTGCAGCTCGGCGGCGCGCTTAAGCCCCTCAGGAGCGGGCTTGGCTTTTTGTTTCTGCTGCTGGGCGCGGCCAATTTGCTGGCCGGCGTCATCCTCGCCAATCCACTTATCAGCAGAGTGGGCGGAATGGTCATTGGCGTGCCGCTCATCAATAGCCTGCTGCCCGCCTATCTTCTGCCCGCCAGCCTCTTCTATGTGGCGCACCAGCGCGGCCTGTTGAAGGCCCTCCCGGCAGCACTGCAAAAGATCCCGCTACCCTTAGCGCTTGGGCTAGCTGGATTATGGGGCTTCTGCGTCATCCGGCACTTTTGGCAAGGCGCCATGTTTATGCGGTTGGCGGGGTTCGAAGATGGGGAGCTTTATACCTACACGCTGGTGATGGTTATGCTGGGCGCGGGCCTCATCACCCAATCCATCCGCAAACAAAACCCGACGCTGCGCAAAGCAGGTCTCATCGTTGTCGGGCTGACAGTCGCCAAAGTGTTTTTAATCGACATCTCGGGCCTTGGCGGCCTGGTGCGGGTGTTCTCGCTTCTGCTGCTTGGCCTGTCCCTGGCGGGGCTCGCCTGGCTTAACCGCTGGGCTGATCAACAAAGCGGAGCGCAAGACGCTGCTAGCGATTCATAAGGTCCAGCGCGACATCGACAATCATATCCTCTTGGCCGCCCACCATCCTGCGGTTGCCAAGTTCGACCAATATGGTGCGTACGTCGATGCCATAGTCTTCACTGGCCTTTTCCGCATGCCTTAAGAAGCTGGAATAAACGCCGGCATAGCCCAAACTGAGGGTCTCGCGGTCAACACGGACTGGTCGGTCCTGCAAGGGGCGCACCAGCTCCTCAGCGGCATCCATGAGCTTGAATAAATCGCAGCCATGGCGCCAGCCTTTGCGATCCGCCGCAGCGATGAACACTTCCAAGGGCGCATTGCCAGCGCCGGCGCCCATGCCAGCAAGAGAGGCGTCAACGCGAACAGCGCCGTTCTGAACTGCGACAAGAGAGTTGGCCACACCCAAGGATAGATTGTGGTGGGCATGAACGCCGCGCTGCGTTTCCGGCTTCAAGGCAGCGTCATAGGCATCCAGCCGCGCTTTGTAGCCATCCATATCCAGAGCGCCGCCACTGTCGGTCACATAAACGCATTCGGCGCCATAGCTCTCCATGAGAGCAGCTTGCTGCGCCAAAGCCTCAGGCTCCACCATGTGGCTCATCATTAAGAAGCCAATGGTGTCCATGCCCAAATCGCGGGCCGCGCCGATATGCTGCTTGGCGACATCCGCCTCCGTGCAATGCGTTGCAATGCGGACGGATCTGACGCCAAGATCGTAGGCGCGTTTGAGCTCCTCTACGGTGCCAATCCCCGGCAAAAGCAGCGTGGTAAGCACAGAATGCTCGCACACGTCTGCAACGGCCTCAATCCACTCCCAATCCGTATGCGCGCCAAAGCCGTAGTTGAAAGACGAGCCATTCAGGCCATCCCCGTGAGACACTTCAATGGCGTCAACGCCAGCATCATCCAGCGCCTTGGCGATTTTTTGCACATGGTCCAGGCCATATTGGTGACGGATGGCATGCATGCCGTCACGCAAGGTGACATCTTGGATATAGAGCGTGTCAGTGTCTGGATTAAAGGTCATGCTGCCACTCCTGCGCCAAAACGTTGCTGGGCAATGCGTTCGGCCGTGGCGAGGCCAGCGGACGTCATGATGTCCAGGTTGCCGGCATAGGCTGGCAGATAATGCGCTGCGCCCTCCACTTCGAGAAAGACCGAGGTCTTGATGCCTTCAAACGCGCCTAGGCCCGGAATGTGGACCGGATTGTTGGAGCCAAAACGCTCAAACTGCACGGATTGTTTCAGCCGGTACCCAGGCACATAGGCCTGCACCTTCTCCGCCATGGCGAGGACAGAGGCTTCAATCGCGGCTTCATCCGCACCGGACGACAGCGTGAAAACCGTGTCACGCATGATCATGGGCGGCTCGGCGGGGTTTAAGATGATGATGGCTTTGCCTTTGGCGGCGCCGCCCACTTGCTCAATCCCAGCCGATGTCGTTTCCGTAAACTCGTCAATGTTGGCCCGGGTGCCCGGTCCTGCGCTTTTAGAGGCGATCGAAGCGACAATCTCAGCATAGTGGACCTGCGCGACTTGGCTGACGGCTGCGACGATGGGGATTGTGGCTTGGCCGCCGCAGGTGACCATATTGACGTTCATGGCGCTGAGATTGTCCTCGCCATTGACGACGGGAATTACATAGGGGCCGATAGCCGCAGGCGTTAAGTCCACCATGACCTTGCCTGCCCCTGTCACCACTTCATTGTGCCGCTTATGCGCGCCGGCGGATGTGGCATCAAACACAATGCCGATGTCCTCCCAGACAGGCAGAGCCATCAAGCCGTCAATACCTTGATGGGTGGTTGCCACGCCAAGACGCTCGGCACGGGCCAGGCCATCAGAGGATGGATCAATGCCAACCATTGCCGCCATCTCTAAATGGCTTGATGTCCGCATGACTTTGATCATCAAGTCCGTGCCAATATTGCCAGAGCCGATGATCGCAACTTTGGTCTTCGCCATGGTGCGCAATCCTTTATGCGTAGGTGAAAGAGACGTCGCCAAGGCCGCCAAATTTGGCGTGCACATGGTCGCCGGGCTTTAAGGACACCATCGGCCCAAGCGCGCCCGTCATGAGAATATCACCAGCCTGAAGCGGAGCGCCGCGCTGGCTCAGCGTGCGCGCGAGCCAGGCCACTGAGTTGAGAGGATGGCCCAAACAGGCTGCACCGGCGCCAAGCGACGCAATGGTGCCATTCACTTCCATCACCATCCCGCAGGTGTAAAGGTCCAGCCCTTCCAGGCCGTGCTTTTCATCGCCTAAAACGAAGAAGGCTGACGAGCCGTTGTCAGCGACGGTATCAGCAAAGGTGATTTTCCAATCGGCGATGCGGCTGTCGACGATTTCAATGGAGGCGCACGCGGTTGCCGTTGCAGCGGCAACGTCCTCAGCGGTGCAGTCTGGCGCATCAAGCGCGGCCGCGAGGGTGATGGCGACCTCCGCTTCAACGCGTGGCTGCAGCATCGTGTCAGGCGCGAGCTGGGCGCCATTTTCAAGCTGCATATCCTCAAACAATACGCCGAAATCAGGCTGGTCGACATCAAATTGCTCCTGCACAGCTTTTGCCGTGAGACCAATTTTGCGGCCTACAATGCGCCGGCCAGCGGCTTGCCAGTGCTGGGTATTAATCTCTTGAACGGCATAGGCGCCTTCCATATCGCCCGGGTCTAGGCCGTCACGCAGAGGCGCAATAGGTGGCCCCGCATACGCATCCCGCAGGCGCTGCGCTAAGGCGTTAAAATCTGCCATATCCTGTATCCCGCTCAGCTAAACTTGAGTGCGAGACGCTACAGCGCGGGCATTAACGCGGCAAATTTGCTTTTCTCTGTCTTCCCATATTATGAGAATAAAGCATGGAACGACATAATCGACACGAGACGGGCGATGCCTCCATTCACAAGGCGGTGCGGCTGTTTATAGAGCTGGCCGCAGACGGCCAAGATCGGACTCTCACTGAGATTGCCGCTGATTCTGGCATCCCGCCTTCGACAGCCTACAGACTC
>JBCCDR010000166.1:0-6181 GCA_039030675.1 Pseudomonadota bacterium
GCCGCGTATTTTGGCCGCGCTGCCGAACCTTCCCAAACAAGCCCTTCACGGCGATTTAAACTTAGAGAACATCCTTGTTGCTAAAGATCAAAACAACCCGATTGGCATAATTGATTTTGGCGAAATGTATTGGGGCGCAAGGATATGCGACTTAGCAATCCTATGCTCATTTGCCTTCGGCCAGAAAGCTGAACCCTTTGCACATATTGAGGCTTTGGTTGCCGCTTTCCATCAGCAAAGACCGCTTACAGCGGTGGAGATTGATGTTCTGCCTGAATTCATTGCACTCAGGTGCATGACCGTTCTGCTGACCGGCGAATATCTGGCATCAAAAGAGCCGGATAACAGGGATTACTTTTTAAAAAGTGCTCCACGGTCCCTGGCAGCACTCAACGTCATCATGTCACATCGCGATGCGTTGGCGAGCGCATTGAAGCGCATTTCCTTAGGAGCTTAGAGTATGGGGTTGGACCGCACGCCAAACAGTTTTGTTAAAGGCACTGTTGCTTTATCGCCAATCGAAGAGTCGATGATCTCCCAGCGAGAAGACCTGCTCGCTCCCACCTATAGGCTGCTCTACCAGCGGCCGCTCCATATCGTCAGAGGGGAGGGCATTTGGCTGTTCGATGATGCTGGAGACCGGTATTTTGATTTCTATAACAATGTTGCCTCGCTAGGGCATTGTCATCCAAAAGTCGTCGAGGCAACGCAGAATCAGCTGTCAACGCTCGCAACCAATACCCGCTACTTGCACGATGGCATTATCAAAGCGTCGACGCAGCTATTAGCGACATTTCCCAGCGCTTTGGACAAAGTGATTTACGCCTGTACAGGCAGCGAAGCCAATGATCTTGCGATGCGCTTGGCGATGAAAAATACAGGTGCTACGGGCGTTATTGTGACGGACTACGCCTATCACGGCACGACGTCACTGCTTGCCGGTATGTCGCCAACGCTAGGGCCCATGGCGCCAATCGCGCCGCATGTGAGACTAGTTCCAGCTCCACGCGGCAATCAGCAAGATCTGCCTCAACGCTTCGCTCAGGATGTGCGTGAGGCCATTGATGATTTGGAAAAGAATGGCTTTGGGGTCGCTGCCTTTCTCTTTGATAGTCTTTTCACAAGCGACGGTGTTTACCCTGATCCTGCTGGCTTTCTAAAGCCTGCCGTAGAGCGTGTTCAAGACCATGGTGGTTTGATCATCAGTGACGAAGTTCAGCCTGGCTTCGGCCGGACGGGCTCTCACTTCTGGGGCTTTGAACGCCATGGGATCCTCCCTGACTTTGTCACGTTGGGCAAACCAATGGGCAACGGCTATCCAGTTGCAGCGGTGATCACACAGGCCAATTGGCTTGAAGAATTCGGCAAAGACCTAAGGTATTTCAATACCTTCGGCGGGAACACCGTTGCGACGGCTGTTGTAAAAGCTGTGCTCGATGTTTTGCAGGAGGAAGGGCTTCAGGACAATGCTGCTGCGGTCGGCGCGTATTTTCTCGAGGCCTTAAGGCAGGTTTCGCAGGACCATCCCTTTGTGATCAATGCGCGCGGCGCTGGGCTCTACCTCGCTGTCGACATCGTCGATCCCGATACAGGAACACCGTCAAAAACCAAGACCAGTGTGATCGTGAACGCTCTTCGCAATCGTGGTTTCTTGATCAGTATTTGTGGGCCGGACGAAAACGTACTCAAAATCCGTCCACCCCTAATTCTACAGGCGCAGCATGTGGACTTGTTCATTGCCGCATTGCGGGAAACTCTGGTGACGGATCTGCAGACTGTGTGAGCGCAGTTGGTTTGTCTGAGGGTCCTAGTGACATGCTCATCCACTGAGATTGATGTGGTCGGCAATTGGATTATCGCCATTTTCCTGTTGCTCAGAAATTCACGAAGAGGCGGGTGGGGGCAGTCTAGGTATGAGCTTCTTTGCAATGAGTTACTTAGCGTTCGTCCTTCCTGCAGCGGCGATTGTGCTCTTTGTTTGGCTTGGCCTTCGCGCGGGTCGAGGGATTGATTCCGCTGATGATAGCTTTTTGACGGGCGGGCGCGGTTTTGGTCCTGCGGTTTTGGCCTTCAGTATTTTTGCAACCAGCAATACCGGCTTCATGTTTGTCGGCGCCATTGGGGCAGGTTTTAAAATTGGTGTGGCAGCACTCTGGGTTCCGGTGGCGTGGTTTGCTGGCGAAGTGGTGTTTTGGCTTCGCTTTCCGGAGCGCATTCACGCTGTTGCCCAGAAGCGCAATCCCGTTTCTATACCCGATTATATCTCGCGCGCCGTGCCTGAAGGCAGTCGGCGGCCTGTTCAGGTCGCTGCCGGTCTGGTCATTGTATTTGCAACGCTGCCCTATCTCCTGGGTCAGAACATTGCTGCCGGGAAAGCCTTTTCCGTTGTCTCAGGCTTTGATTTGCAAACCAGCGTTTTGGTTGCAGGGAGCCTCGTGACCTGTGTTGCGCTGCTCTATTGCGCACGTGGCGGCCTCAAGTCCTCCATGCTTGCCAACACCGTACAGGGCATTTTCATTCTGGTCGTTTCGTCCATCCTGCTGCTTTTGGTTGTATACACCCTTTTGGCTTCTCCCGACGCAGTAGATACCATTCTGGCCAACAATCCACGGGCCTTTGATCCCTTCAGCGTTCATGTGCCGCTGATAGCGTTTGTGTTCTTTCTGGGGGCTGCGACGGCGTCTTTTGGGTCGGCTATGAGTTTGCCGACGTTGCTCATGCGGGTCACAGTTGCTGGCTCCAAAAAAGACTTGGATCGCGCTCGTTGGTGGTATCTTGGCATCTGCTATGGCTTTTGGGGCTTGATGTCTGCCATGGGCCTGGCGTTATCGGGCATCGTTTCCTCCATTGATGATCCTGAACAAGCCCTCTTCCTATTTGCTGAACGCCAGTCTCCCTTCATGCTGGGGCTGACGCTGGCGGGTGTCACGGCTCTGATTTTATCGACCATTGATGGGTCTACCATGGTTGGCGGGTCGGCCTTGTCGGATGACATCGGGCGTGCCGGCGAGCGCCGCACGGCGACACGGCGTGTGTTGCGTGTGGGCGGTTTGGTGATCTTTGCTGCCAGCTCTTTGATCTGCGCCATCTTTCTAGCCGATGCGTCGGTCTATGACGTTGTTCTGTTCGGCGTCTCCGCTTTAGCAGGCGGCATAGGCCCCGCCTTCATGATATCCACGCTTGGCTGGCCCACCCACGCCCATGCGCTGGTGACAGCGATTGTTCTCGGCGCCTTGACGGCGGTGATCTGGGCCGCGCTTGGTCTTGCGGATATTGTGGCCGAAGCCTTGCCTGCGTTTGCCGTCGGACTTGCCTCCCATTGGGCCGTAATGCGGCTGAAGAGCCCCTCTAAAGACCCGGTGCGCTCATGATTGCAACCAAGATTGCCCTAATGGATCAACCTGCCTTTAAGACAGGAGAGCGCTTGTGATCGTCGCCAAGAAAGCAAGTGATTTTGCCCATGGCAAACGGCTAGAGACGTGGACCATCAAGGGCAAAGGGCCCCATGGTCTTATGGTGTCGCGCGATCTCCACGTGGCGCATATCACGGGCAGCGCAGGGCCTGGGCCGACGCTTCTGTTTACGGGCACCATCCATGGCGATGAATATGAAGGCCCAGCCGCACTCAATCATCTCATCCGGACGCTGGATGCGCGCACTTTGGCGGGGCGCGTTATTGTCCTCAGTGTCGCCAACCCGCCGGCTTTAGAAGCGCGCAAGCGCCGCTCGCCCTTTGATGACACGGATCTGAATCGCGCCTTCCCGGGTGATCCCAATGGAACGCTTAGCCAGGCCATTGCCGCGTGGATGGTCGCAGAGCTGTTGCCGCTGGCAGACATTGTCATCGACATCCATGCGGCTGGCGATGACGCCTTTTTGGTGCCTGGTCCGCTGGGGCACCCGCTGACAGATCCCGTGCAGCGCGAGAAGACGCTTGGCCTTATGCGGGCCTTTGCAACGCCGTGCGCTTTGATTGCTGATGAAGCGCAAGCTGAGAGTATGTGGGATTATCAAGTCGAGCAAAGCGGCAAGATCTTCCTGACTGCGGAGATGGGCAGCGCAGCTACGCTTACACCGCAGTCCTATGCCATGACCCAGCGCTCGATCCAGAATTGCCTGGTGCAGCTGGATATGCTGGATGCCCCAGCGCATGCCTATCAGCCGTGGCAGGATTGGAGCCAGCCTAAGCTGCTCATCGCCCAGCAAGATAGCTTTCTCACCATCCCTTATTCTGGCTTCTTCGTCCCGCACGCATCTGCGGGCCAGTCTGTCGCAAAAGGGGATCTGCTTGGCACGTTGCAGGATGTGTCTCAACCAACCAAAGAGCCTGAGCCTTTGCTGTCTGACCGCGATGGCGTGATCTATGCCATGCCTACCGGCGGCGTAGTTGATATGCGCCAGTACTGGCTGGTAATCGCGCGGGAAGTGCCTTGGGCGGTGCAGTCTTATGATGGTTTGGAAACGGCTTGACGCCGCGTGACCTTGGGCCACCATCGTTCATTATGACGTCGTCTTCTGCAACACCGCTATTGCCTTATCGCTTTGCACCAGCTGCGTTGGGGGTGTTTGCCCGCGCTGTTCTGGCGACCACCGGGGCACCGCGCGAGAAGGTGCATGCGATTGCGGATGTGCTGCTTGAGGGAGAGCTGCTTGGCTATCAAACGCATGGGCTGAAACGTCTGGCCTATAACTTCCAGCTGCTTCAGGAGCGTGCTGCCGATCACCTAGAGTTTGACCACAGCGTGCAAGACAGGCCCGTGTTCAGCTGGGATGCAGCCTTTCAGCCAGGGCCATGGGTGATTACCGAAGCGCTAGATCATAGCGCGGCGCTGGCCAAACGCTTTGGAACCAGTTTGGGCGTGATCAAGCGCAGCGGGCATACCGCGTGCGCCGCCGCTTATATGCCCAAGATGCTTGAGCGCGGGCTCATCACGCTGCTCATGGCCTCAACGCCGAATGAACGCGTGATCTGTGCGCCCGCTGGCACGACACCGGTTACATCGAGTACCCCGCTTGCATTTGCGGCGCCCAGTGCATCCAGTCCGATGTTGTTTGACTTCACGCTTGGCGCCGTAACTCTTGGTGCGATTGAACAGGCGGCCTATGACAGGCGGGTATTGCTCGACAAAGCGCTGCGATGTGCGGATGGGGCTCTGACGGATGATCCAAACGCGATCAATCAAACCCCGCCAGCCAGCATTCTGCCGTTAGGTGGGCCCTTTGGGATGCACAAAGGCTTCGCCCTTGCCTTGATGGTGGAGGTGCTGACCGCCGGCCTAACAGGCCTATTGCCTGAAGAGGCAACCGGCGACGGGGAAAGCAACAGCGTCTCCATAATCGTGATTGATCCGGATAAATTCGCGGGGGTTGGTGCCGTTCAAAAGGCGGTCGATATACTCGAAGGCTATATGAACCAAGACGCTGGCGCTCGCATGCCAGGATCGCGTGCGTGGCAAGCCCGCTTGGGCGCTCACAAGGATGGTGTCCCAATCACGCGCCAAACCTTCGATATCTTGACATCGCTGAGCCAAAGCACCGGCATCGCCCTGCCAGATAACTTGCCGTAGCTGCCTCTCGTCAGGGCAAGCGCCGCTCTCTGTTCGATAACAGAATATCTCAAGCATAAAAGGAGTAGACAATGACCCAACCGCCCGTAGACTCTGGTGTTTTCCCAGGCTCAGGCGCACCAGCCCGAGCAAAGACGCTCGCCAAAGCCAAGCATCCCTTTGCGGATGCAGAGTATCAAGCGCGCCTCAAAAACGCGCGCCAGGCGCTAGACGCGCTTGGTGCTGATAGCCTCATGATATTTGATGGAGGCAACATCTCTTATTTGTGCGGTTACATGGGCGAATCTTCCTATGTCCCACAGGCCCTGGTGATTGATCCACGCGAAACGTTTCCAAATCTCTATATGCGCCGTCAGGATGAGCCGGCTGGCATGCACTTCAGCTTCATGCCCAACGATCACGTCTTTGGCTATCCTGAAGCCTTGATCGGCCACCCTGAAAAGTCGCCATTCAGCTTTATCTTTGACGCTGTAGTCGCGCAGGGCCTGACATCTGTGGCTATGGAGTTTGATTCCATGTCCGGCGAAACGCTGAAGTTTGTGGAAGCCCATTATCCAAATCTGCGTCTGGTGGATGCGTCCGGCTTGATCCACCGTTTGCGGCTCATCAAATCC
>JBCCDR010000167.1:0-6178 GCA_039030675.1 Pseudomonadota bacterium
CGGCACCTTCTTCCGCAACGGCATGAGCCTCAACGGTGGCCGGATCACCGCACAGATGCGCTACAGCAGCGGCGGCGTGATCGCACAGAGCAACACCGCGACCAACAACAACCAGGTGCAGCTGGGCAACTATCAGGAAAGCCGCATTCGGCATTTTCACCAGACGCTGGATAAATATCTCAGTCGATAACGGGCCTCTCCCCGAGGTTAGAACGGCGACGCAACGGACTATGCCATTGCAAAACACGTGGTGCCGCCACGCCTGGCCTTAGCCAACACGTGCGGCGCAAAACCCCTTGGCTGAACCGCCCATCCAATTGAAAAATATATATTTTCGGTGCTTGGCATAGTGCTTGCTCCTTTCCGGTCAATGATTGACTTAGGAGTATGACACATGATCAAAACGCTTTTCACTGTTGCAGCCTCAGCCGCTTTACTGGCCGCTGCAACTCCGGCGGCCCAAGCGTCTCTGCTTACCTTTGAGTTTGGCGAAGAAGGCAACGGCGGCTTTGTTTTCGGCAATAACGAGTTTCGCGCTTACCGTGACACAGTGGGCGGCGTCCAGCTCACCGTCCGCGGCTTTGAAGTCCGCACAACGAACCTAGACGGCAATTCCTCCGTCTTCAATGACAGCACCCCCGGTGCTCCCACAAACCGCGAAATCTTTGACCGCGAGCCTGTGACCCGCGATACCTCTGGTCCAAACCAAGGTCTTGGCATCAATAGTGATGGCGACCAAAGCAACACCCAGATTGATGGCAACGACGGCGGCAACAATGATATTGAATATCTCTGGTTTGACTTCGACAGCGATCTCTTCACTGACCTTGAGCTCCAGATCGTTGAAATCGTGTTTAACAATACGGACTTTGATGATGATTTTGGGCTTGCTGACCGCACCAATGTGTTGCTGGTAGACCAACCACTGGCACCAATTTCGGGCTCTTCCACCACGGTTAACCTCGAAGGCTTCAACTTTGTTGATGACTACTTCGCTGTCTTCGCTGACAGCGGCACATTCGGCAATGGCGAGAACTGGAAAGTACGCTCCATTACCGTACGCCACCAAGTCTCTGAGCCGGCAACACTGGCGCTTCTTGGCCTTGGCCTTGCCGGCGTGGCAACAGCGCGTCGTCGCCGTACTGCCAAATAAGCTTTACACCCCCAATCCTTAAACTCAAACTTCGCGCTGCTTCCTTAACTGGAAGTGGCGCTTTTTCTTTGCGCTTGGCGCAACGTCGCGCTTGGCTTCTGCCCAAAACGGCAACGATAATGGTGCGCAAAGCGCCCTAAGTCTTGGAAACCACTGGCAAAGGCTGCTTGCGTGACGGAGGGATACCGCCCGCCCTCAAGCGCGGCATGCACATGGTCCAGGCGCTGGGATAGGAGCCACGCCTGCGGGCTTTGCCCCGCTATCTTAGAAAAGCGGCGCTGCAGAGCCCGCATGGAAAACCCCAAATGGTCTGCCAAGGCGGCAACGCTGGGATCGTCACGAAAAGCCTGGCTTTGGACAAAGTTGCGCGCCTCAAGCAGGAGCGGGTCGTCTTGGGCTTGCTCAGGACTGGGCATACCAAAACAGCGCGCGATACGCTGAGCAAGAACGCCCAGGAGCCCCTGGCCAAGATCAGCGCGCTCTTGCGCGCTCCGGTCCTGGCCGGCCTCAAAATACAAATAGGACAGAAGCGACATCAACGCCCCGGCAGAAGGCGGATTACGGCTGATAAAGTGGCCGGTGCGCAGAGGGTCAAGACCGCGACCCAACATGCCAGCCCCGGCGCCAGGAAGCAGCGCTGCATGGGGCAGCTGCACCACTAAAAACGTGCTGCCGACAGAGAAAGACAAGCTCACATCATGGCCCGGTGTAACAAGGAGCAATGTGCCAGGCGCAATGGAGGCTTGGTCCAGCGGAGAGCGCAAAAAGAACTGGCCTTGCAGCGGCACATGAAGCAAAGCGCGGCGTTCAAATGCCGGTGCCTCGATATCAACATCGAAGGCGTGTCGACAGTAAATGAGACGCAGCGGGCCAAGTTCTGCGGTATCCATCCGGGTTGGCGCATGGATGGGGCCTGACACGCGCAAAAAAGAGGGCTGAAACAGCCGAGCGGTGTGGTGATCATATGTTGAATGATCAGCGATGGACAGGCGATTTGGCAGCTGTATTTGACGAACCTGCGTGTCCAAACTGTCGAACATAGGATGACTGCTTCCTGCTTTTACCCCGTCCACTGTCGCATACTGCATAGTCTGTCGCAAATACCGTAGCGGGGCGTGCATTCTCGCTCAAACTGCCTGCTTCATGCACATATGAGTTATTGCGGGGCAAAACGATGCCAAGAAAAATAGATGTCTGGGAGCCATCGCCGGAAACGGCCGCTGCCATGCCCGACCTGGATGGCAATGCTTGGAATGGCCTGGGCGATCCGGATGTCAAACAGCCCAAGCCTTTCTTTTGGCATGACGCCGCTCTGCACCCCTGGGCGGGTATGCAGTATCACACCCTCGGCATCATGTTTGGTCACCCCGAAGAGGGCCCGCAGATCGCCCAGGCTTTTGCTGTGGGCGAGCGGCCAGGAACGTTCCAACAACGAGGGCCAGAACCAAACACTGTCGCGCCCCATCAAGAAAACAAGACGGCGCCGGAGTGGACCGCGACGCTTAAGGAATTTGGACTGGCCAACGGCGCCGATGATATCGGCATTGCCGTTCTACAGCCCGAATGGGTGTTTGAGGGCTATAGCATCCCTTATAAATACATCATCTCAATCGCCGTGGCGCATGACTATGAGGAGATCGCTGAGGCCCCATCAGAGCTTGGCAATCCGCGCGCGATCATTGAAGTGGGCGTGCAATACACCCGCGGCGCGGCCACGGCAAACCGCGTTCGCAACTTCATCCGAGACCAAGGCTATGACGCGGAAAGCTATGAAGGGCCGATGGGCGGCGCGCTGCTCATGATACCAGCCGCCATTGCCGGCGGTCTTGGCGAGCTTGGGAAACACCACAGCATCATCCACCCAAAGTTTGGGTCATCCTTCCGCTTAGCAGCGGTTGGCACCAATATGCCGCTGGTGCCAGACGAACCCGTTGTGTTTGGCGGTGATGATTTTTGCCAATCCTGCCAACTGTGTACGGACAATTGTCCGCCTGCTGCCATTTCAGATGATAAGCAAATGGTCCGCGGCGTTGAAAAATGGTATGTGGATTTCGAAAAATGCATGCCCTATTTCGCCGAAGCGCGCGGCTGCACGCTCTGCCTCGCCGTGTGCCCCTGGAGCCGGCCAGGCGTCGCTGATGGCCTGCTTAAAAAGATGGCAAGACGGCGGAAAGCTTAACGCAAAATGGAGCCGACAGCCGTTAGGCTAAGTCTGGGACGATGCTTCGCGCCTGCGCAGCGCAGGCGCGATCATCAGCACCATGACGGCGCAGGCGAAGGCCCCGCCTGCCATCCAAAACGACGTGGCCGCGGGGCTGAGACCTGCGGCAAACAAGAAGCCGCCTAAAATCGGCCCTAAGACGCCCCCTGCCCGGCCAACGCCAAGCACAACCCCCGTACCCAAAGCGCGAATATCAGTTGGAAATGCGCGCGCCATGAGCGCGTAGAGCATGACGATGGTGGAGTTGAGGAAGAAACCGGAGATGGTTGACAGCGCCACCAAGGCCGCCATGCCACGTGGCTCAAAGGAAAAGGCATAGACACCGACGCCGCCTAACACGCTCGCGACAAAAAGCGGCGCGGTCATACCCAGCCTGGAGGTAAGCCATCCGATGGTGAGGCCGCCCACAACACCGCCTAGATTTGCAGCGGTGAGGATGCGTGCCGCGTCGGCTTGCGTATAGCTCCAATCCACCAGGATGTCTGGCACCCAGCCGACAAAATAATAAAACGTGATGATTTGAAAGAAATAGGCCAGCAGCACAGTGATCGTGACCCACGCCATAGGCCCGCTGAATAGCTTGACGAGAGACGCCCGGCTATCGAGAGGTTTGTCGCCCAGACGCGTCGCTACGCCATGGCCCATGCGGGCTAAAGTGGTGTTGGCCGTCTCTAAATCCCCCGGCCGCCGGCGGGCATTGAGGAAAGCAACAGTCTCAGGCACACGCCAGGCAACAATGGGTACGAACATGGCGGAGATGATGCCGCCAAAGACAAAGATCGCGCGCCAGCTATAGACTTCTAGAAGCTCTGCTGAGACAACGCCGCCCAACACCGCGCCAACCAGATAGCCCGTGGCTGACACGCTCACGCAAAAAGCCCGGTACTTCAGGTTCGCTGTCTCAGCCGACATGGCGGTGATCGAGGCAAGCATCGCCCCAATGCCAAGCCCGGTAATCACCCGCCAAATCGACAGGCTTAAGACCGTGTCCACAAACGCGCAGGCCAGCATGGAGACCGCCAGAACGGTCGTGCTGGCAAGGATGATGGGGCGGCGGCCAAACCGGTCCGCAAAGGGCGCGATGAACAATGAGCCCAGGCCCATGCCTATCAAGTTCATGGATTTAACAAAGCCAAGGGTGTCCTTAGCGACCCCCCAATCCGCGGCCAGACCTGGCGATGCGAAGTTAATGGCAAACGCGTCAAAGCCGTCCAATCCATTGACCCCGGCAAGCACCAACACGGCAAGAATTTGAAAACGCCCCATGCGGGCGTCTTCCACGAGGCGAACAGCGGCGATATCAGATGTCTGCGGCTGTTGAGGTGGCGGCGCGATACTCATGCGCTATCGCTAGCGCTCCCCTCAGCCATTGGCAATCACACAGTTGAATGACCGCCTTTTGGCCGCAATGGCGGTTTTTCGGAAAGGGCTAGGCGCTCGCTTGCTTTTGGCCTACTCTGAACAGCGTTTAGAGAACAGTGGCTCATGAGCGAGCCTTTTGCGGTCGGTCGTACCAGGGGAGAGTCCATGACACGAGCTTTAAAACGCTGCGCGATCGGCGCAGTCCTCGGCATAAGCGCGGTTTTGAGCGCTTGCGGTGAAGAAGAGGCAAATACATCAGACGCATCAACGGTTGCTGACATCAGCCCGTCAGCGCCCGCGCCTGACACACTGGTCACCATGGTCGACACGCACGTGATTTGCGTCATCCGCGATAGCAACAATGAAATCTACTATGTGAGCGATGCGGCTCTGGTATCATCTGAAGAAGGAACGCTTGCCGATACAACGAGCATCAGCGCTGATTATGAAGCCTTCATCAAGAGCCGCTATAATGTGGGGGATACCCCCTCTCAAGCTGAATGCGAACGCGCCCAGAGCGATGAAACCGCTGACGCGCTGCTCACGCGGGTAACCAAGGCGGTCAATGATGCAGGCGGTTTTGTTACCTCAGTGGAATACAGTTTTGCGCCGAGCTAAAGAATAGCGACCGCCCTATTGGTGGACTTTCGCGGCATATAGGTCCAGCATAGCATAGTCTTTTTATCATGCATGACCTGCGCATGCGTCACAGAGGCGTGCCAGGGAGGGATCAAACTATGAAAACACGCGCTGCGGTCGCTGTTGCGCCCAATAAACCACTTGAGATCCACGAAGTTGACTTAGATGGCCCCAAAGCCGGGGAAGTTTTGGTCGAAATCATGGCCACTGGGATTTGCCACACCGACGCCTATACGCTCGAAGGCAAAGACAGCGAAGGTATCTTCCCGTCCATCCTCGGCCATGAAGGCGCCGGCATTGTGCGCGAAATCGGGCCAGGCGTGACCAGCGTTGAAGTAGGCGATCATGTCATTCCGCTCTACACACCTGAGTGCCGCCAGTGCAAAACCTGCACCAGCCAGAAGTCCAACTTGTGCACGTCTATTCGCTCGACCCAAGGCCAAGGCGTCATGCCTGATGGCACGAGCCGTTTCAAGCTCAACGGTGAAACGCTATATCACTATATGGGCTGCTCGACCTTCTCCAACTTCACTGTGATGCCGGAAATCGCGGTCGCCAAAATCCGTAAAGACGCGCCCTTTGACAAGGTGTGTTATATCGGCTGCGGCGTGACCACAGGCGTTGGCGCTGTCATCTACACCGCCGGTGTTGAGCCAGGCTCCAATGTTGCGGTGTTTGGCCTGGGCGGTATTGGACTCAACGTTATCCAAGGCGCACGCATGGTGGGCGCGGATAAGATCATCGGCATTGATATCAACAATTCAAAACGCGCAATGGCCGAGCAGTTCGGTATGACACACTTC
>JBCCDR010000168.1:0-6143 GCA_039030675.1 Pseudomonadota bacterium
ATTGTAGCGCGGCTGGTGCTGGAACAGCGCTCCGCGGTTCGAGTTGTCGTCGTCCGGCGCCTTGCGAAGCTCCGCCTCCGAGTGCGCGAAGCAACACGTGTCCCCGCGCCTACGACGACAGAGACCTTTGTCCGACGACGACGAATAGGAGAACGTACGGGCAGCGGCCACTGCGGGCCATGTGGCGGCACATTCTGGTTTTGTAGCGGAGCTGGGCGTAGTGCGCGAACGCCACCGGGTCCTGCTACGAAAAGAGGGTGAGACCTCAGAAAAGGGGAAACGTACCGTCCAGTCGTCGCCTCCTCCTGCAGAAGCGGAGTGGTGGTGGTGGTGGGCTTGCACGGCGAAGCGCCAGCCGTCGTAGAGCCCGTCGTTCAGGCTCTCGGGCGCGGCGACGGGCCGGAGCTCGCTGTCGCTGTGCGCGAAGTGGCAGTAGGCCCCGTGGGCGCACTCTTAGCGCTTGGCAAGTTTGATACTGCGGCAGCGGTGGGGACACGCGCCTTGACTGCAGGCGATAGCCGCGGCGCTGAAGCCCTCAGCGATGTGCAGCGCGCGCAAACAAATTTCGATGCTGCCGGAACGCTACAGCCGCTTACCACAACCATTAGCCAATACGCTGCCTATGTTGTTGGCAACACGGCCGTTATGGCTGAGACAGCCTCCTCACGCGCGACCGACACGCTTGCCCTGCAAGTCTCCGTGTCAGAGCGGCGCCAAGATGTCTCAGGCGTCAATATTGATGAAGAATTGGCGCAGATGGTTGTTTTCCAGAACGCCTACAACGCCTCTGCGCGCCTGATTACCACAGTGCGCCAGATGTTTGATGAGTTGATGTCGGTTGTTTAAGCCGGAGGAAAGATAGAATGACACGCGTCTCAAGCTTTGGCCAAAATCAGGCTCTTTTGCAGGGTATCTTGCGCAATCAAACCGAGTTGTTTGATGCACAAAGGCAAGTCAACACCGGCAAAAAGAGCGATGAATATCGCGGTATCGCCGATCAAGCGACGACCCTGGTGGCCAGCAAGTCTCTCTATTCCCGCACTGATGCCTATCAAACCATCGCGGAGGATGTTGGACGTCAGACCAGCGTCTATGATTTGCAGCTGGGTTTGGTGCTGGAAGGCGCGCGCGGCCTTCGCGAGCAGATCTTAACAGCCGTAGGCAATAATGATGCCACTGGTTTCACGCTCACGGTTGAAGAGAATTTTGGCCTTGCCGTTGATGCGCTCAATACCAAAGTCGGGAACCGCTACATTTTTGCCGGCGCTGTTGCCTCGCAAGAGCCTGTTCTTGTTGACACACTCGACGACCTGCAAGCCTTGCCAGCGATTGCGGATGCATTTGACAATGACCAACTCAAAGCAAGTGCGCGCATTTCTGACTCAGTCTCCATCGAATATGGCCAATTGGCTGACGAAACCGGCGCAGCGCTGTTTCAAGTTTTTCGCGATATTGCGGACTACACCGACGGCCCTTCAGGGCCGCTGGATGGGGAACTCAATGATACCCAGATTGCCTTTCTCACCAGCCAGATTGCCGTCCTTGATACAGCGATCCAGGACATTCAAAAGCAGCAGCTTCTCAACGGTCTCAACCAACGCCGCTTGGAAGACACGGCAACGCAGCAAGAGAATCAAAAGATCTTCTTAGAAACGTTCATCGCTGACATTGAGGACGTGGATATTACCGAGGCAATAACCAACCTCAACAACAGCCAAACAGCGCTTGAAGCCTCGTATCGCGTGGTCTCGCAAACGGCTCGGCTGAGCATTGTTGATTTTATCTAAGGTGAGTGCTCCGATCCTAAGTCCATATTAACCACCTTGTGTCTTTTATCGATACGATCATCGCAGCGCTAAGCGGACATGGCGCGCGGTGACGGCAAGAGCTGAGGTGGGAGAGTGTGGCTTGGCCCAGAAGACGCAACAGGGCGAACCGGAGATCGATGTGTCTGCTCTACTAAATTTGGCAAAGAACCGCTCCCAAGCGGCCCGTTCAGAGCTAGCTGGCAATATCAAAGATTTTTTCCTCAATGAGGAAGCACGCCTGAGCGAGCGCGAGCGTGCCATCATGTCGGACATCTTGATCAAGCTCGTCCATGAGATTGAAACCGACGTCCGCAAAGAACTCGCACAGACCATCGCGAAGGTCGATGCTGACATGCCCGAGCTTTTAAAGCTGCTGGGCAGTGACGATATTTCCATTGCAACGCCTATTCTCCAGCAATGCAAGGCATTGCGCGATATTGATCTGATAGAGATCGTCAAGATGCGCACCGACGAGCACCGCATGCTCATCGCCCTGCGCGAAGATGTGACGGAAGCCGTTTCAGACGCTCTGGTGGAAAGTGCTGGTGACGATGTCATTGAGGCGTTGGTGCGCAACGACGATGCAGAGCTCAGCCGCCGGGCCATGCAGTATCTGGTCGCCGAGAGCAAGCGCAAGGACCGCTTTCAAGAGCCATTGCTCTCGCGCGATGATTTGCCGGCAGAGCTTGCTTACCGGATGTACTGGTGGGTTGCTGCAGCGCTGCGCAAACGGATTTTAAACGACTTTGATGTGGCAGAAGACGTGATCGACGAGGCGATCCAAGTCTCTGCCAAACGCGCTGCTGCGCAGCAAGATGAAGTCAACGGTGCCATAACCAAGGCCACACAGCTGGTGCGCCGTCTTGATGCCGTCGGCCAGCTCACCATCGAATTTCTAATCCGTACGCTGCGCCAACAGCGCATCAATGTGTTTGTGGCAGGGCTAGCGCTGCGCTCTGGCGTTGCCTTTAAAACAGCCTGGCGCATCATTTCCGACAAAGGCTTTGAGAGCTTTATCGTGCTTGCAAAGGCAACCGGCATCGACCGCAACGAAGCTACTGTGATCGTCCTCCTGCTTGCCGAAGCGCAGAACCCTGCCGCAGCGCGGCGGCCGGAAGTACTCAATTCCATCATTGATCTTTACAATTCCATTTCCGTTGAAAAGGCCCGCGGCGTTTTGCAAGTCTGGCAGCGTGATCTGGGCTATGCGGACGCCATCGCCAAAGTCGACGCAAACGGCTAGTCGCGCCGAAAACCCTCAATTCTATAAGCCCAACCAAACGAATGCCTTGACACCGCCCTGATTTCTTGAATCAGTGCCCCTAAAGCTGCATGATGCAGATTAAAGGGATAAGGGCGCGATGGTGCAAACACTGTTTGAGCGGGAGGAACGTTCGCGCAATGGCCGTATATCGCAACTCCGCCCTCCAAAGAGCGTTGAAACCTCCCTATCCCTCCTGCGGCAGTCGCCAGAAGGTGCTTTCTTGAGTGACTTTGCACGATCAACGGTGGATTGGGCCTGGGCCTGTGATGCTGCGCTGTGCATTACGCAGCTCAGCGATAGCTTTACGGCCATGACGGGTCTGCCCGTGCGCCAATTTATCGGCGCCCCGCTGGAGAGCCTCCTTGATTTTGCCGGACCGCAAGACGCCGCTGCCTTCATGGCGCAGTTGTCGCGCGGAGAGCCCATGAATGGTGCTTTGGCGATTTTGAAGGCTGAGACAGGTCCGCTGCCCGTTAAGTTTTCCGCCGTGCCTATTCACACTGGTGAGGGTGACTTGGTGGGTCTTGAGGGAGCCGTTGTGTCCGCGCAGCGCAAACCGCCGCTGTTTGAGAAAGACCCTGAAGAGGAAGGAAACCTCCAGCTCGCGCACCAAGTGCAGCATGAGCTGCGCACACCGCTCAATGCCATTGCCGGCTTTGCCCAGATCATGCGCGAGGACTTAAAAAACCAAGCGGATGGGCGCTATGCTGGCTACTGCGATGACATTCTCAGCGCGAGCAATCATCTGCTGGGTCTGATTGACGACATGGTCACCGCCTATGGGGCTGGACAGCCTGAAGGCAGCCTCATCCCCGTAGAAAGCGACATTGCCATCATCATTGATGAGGTCGACCGCCTTTTGCGCTCTGTGGCTGAGAAAGCTGATGTGCAGCTCAGTATGAACCCATCAGGCCAAACCGTCTCTTGCTTAACGGATCGACGTAAACTCAAACAGATTTTGGTCAACCTCCTTGAGAATGCGGTGAAATTCACGCCCGCTGGCGGGCAAGCTGGCATCGATGTGACGGTGCTCGACGATCATTTCGCGGAAGTGACCGTATGGGACCAGGGGCCAGGGATTGCGCCAGAAGACCAGGAAAAAATTTGGCAGCGCTATCAAAAAGCCGGGCAAGACACGCCCTATGAAGCCTCCTCACCAGGCCTAGGGTTGGGGCTCTCGGTCGTGAAGGCTTTGGCTGATGGTATTGGCGCGCAATTACGCCTGGAAAGCGCCTTGGGGCAAGGCAGCCGCTTCATTATCCGGCTGCCAATCGCGCCTTAAACGATAAACTGCTCGAGCAGTATTCGTTCGGCCAATGTGTGGTCAGAATCGAACAGGAGTGTCCGGCTAATTTTGCGGTCCTGCTCAATCGTCACCGCGCGCACGTCGCGTATTTCCGTCTGGTCAGCAACGGCGCTAACCGGGCGTTTATGGCCTTCACAAATATGCAGGGTGATGGAGGCTGTTTGCGGCAGCAAAGCCCCGCGCCACCGCCTCGGACGGAACGCGCTGATAGGCGTTAAAGCCAGCAAATCTGAGCTCAGCGGTAAGATGGGGCCGTGGGCTGAGAGGTTATAGGCGCTTGAGCCAGCTGGTGTGGCAACAAGCACACCGTCACACACCAACTCTTCCAGCCGTGTCTTGCCATCAATTTCAATGCGCAGCTTGGCGGCTTGACGCGTCTCGCGCAGCAAGGAGACCTCGTTAAAGGCATGTGAGACATCCGCATCGCCAGACATACAGTGTGCCGTCATGCGCAGCGGGAAAAGCGTTTGCGGAATGGCTGCCGACAGCCGCTCGTGGAGGTTTTCCACCACGAACTCATTCATCAAAAACCCGACCGTGCCGCGGTTCATGCCGAAGATGGGTGTTTTGTGGGAGATGCGGGAATGCAGCGTCTCCAGCATAAAGCCGTCCCCGCCCAGCGCGATGACGACATCGGCTTCCTCAATGGGCACTGTCTCATAGTGTTTGAGCAGCAGAGCCCGCGCTTCCCGGGCGAGCGGGACGCTGCTGGAAATGAAGGCGAGGCGTTCAAAAGCCAAAGCGCCTAGCCTCCAGTCATGCTCATATGCCGGGACAGGGCAGGGGCGGCCCCGCGCCTTTCGATGACAAAATCATGGCCTTTTGGCTTTGCAACCATGGCTTCGTCAAAAGCGCGGTGCAGCAAGCTGTCATCGCTTGACTGGCGCAGCGCGTCACGCAGGTCAACTTTGTCATCCTGGCCAAGGCACATGTAGAGCGTGCCAGTGCAGGTAATGCGCACCCGGTTGCAGGATTCGCAGAAATTGTGGGTGAGCGGCGTAATGAAGCCAAGGCGCTGGCCTGTTTCTTCAACGGTCACATAGCGCGCTGGACCGCCTGTCTTGTAGGTGCTGGGCGTTAACGTCCAGCGCTGTTCCAAATCACGGCGGACCTGCGAGAGTGGAAGATACTGGTCGGTGCGATCTTCCTCAATATTACCCAGCGGCATGGTCTCAATCAGCGTCATGTCAAAGCCACGATCACCGCACCACCGCAGCATCTCATCCAGCGCGTCTTCGTTGAAATTGCGCAAGGCGACGGCATTGATTTTGATCTTGAGGCCAGCATCGTCAGCCGCATCAATACCGCGCAGCACTTGGTCTAGCTTGCCCCAGCGGGTGATGGCTTGAAACTTACCCGGGTCTAGCGTGTCCATCGACACATTCACCCGTTTGACGCCTAAGTTAGCCAAGCCTTGGGCATGTTTGGCCAGCTGGCTCCCATTGGTCGTAAGCGTTAAATCTTCCAAGGCGCCTGTTTCTAGATGGCGAGACAAGCGTTCAAACAACCACATAATATTGCGCCGAACCAAAGGCTCTCCGCCTGTGAGCCGCAAGCGCTTGACCCCGCGGTCAACAAAGGCGCTTGCTAGCCGGTCGAGTTCTTCCAGCGTCAGCAGGTCTTTGCGCGGCAGGAAGGTCATGTGCTCAGACATGCAATAGGTGCAGCGAAAGTCGCAGCGGTCGGTCACCGAAATGCGCACATAGTCAATGCGGCGGCCAAAACTATCGATGAGCTCAGACGGCTGAGAGGCTGGTGTTATCGG
>JBCCDR010000169.1:0-5948 GCA_039030675.1 Pseudomonadota bacterium
ATAAGGTGGAACCCGTCACAAAGCCTGCTTGCTCGCCAGTTAAGAAGACCACACCGCGGGCGATCTCTTCGGCCTTTCCAAGCCGGCCGACGGGTATCTTCGCCACGATCTTTTGCAGCACATTTTCAGGAACCGCGGCGACCATGTCTGTATCAATATAGCCTGGCGCAATGGCGTTCACGGTGATACCAAAGCGCGCGCCTTCCTGAGCCAGCGCTTTGGTAAAGCCATGGATGCCAGATTTTGCGGCGGCATAGTTGACCTGCCCATATTGGCCAGCCTGACCATTGATGGAGCCGATGTTGACGATGCGGCCGTAGCCGGCTTCCTTCATGCCAGAAAACACCGCCTTGGCCGTGTTAAAGCAGCCGCCAAGGTTCGTATCGATCACGTCTTGCCAGCGCGTCTCGTCCATTTTCAGGAGCGTACCGTCCCGCGTGATTCCAGCGTTATTGACGAGAATGTCCACAGGGCCGAGCTCTTCACCGATTTGGGTGATACCGGCCTGGACAGCGTCGAAATCGGCGACATCAAATTTATAGGCTTTGATGCCCGTGCGCTCAGTGAAGGCTTTGGCGCGTTCATCGTTGCCGGCATAGTTGGCTGCGACCGTGACGCCCTCATTCTTCAAGGCGACGGATATGGCCTCGCCAATTCCTCGCGTTCCGCCCGTGACAAGTGCAACATGTCCCATGTGTAAGCTCCCCTCAGCATCCTCTTGTGCTTGGGGTCGAGCTTAGCGACGGACATTTGAGAAAACAATGCCTGCAGCGGGCGTGTCTCTAAGAAATTAGTCGAACCAGCCCTGCATATTTTTCTTAATCAGGTCGGCATAGAGCGCGACTGCGCTGGGCGTATCATTCAGGCAGGGAATGTAATGGAATTGTTGACCGCCAGCTTCCATGAAGATCTCCTGCGTCCCCATCGCGAGCTCTTCAAGCGTCTCAAGGCAATCCGTCACAAACGCAGGGGAGATAATCATGATGCGTTTTTTGCCGGTTTCAGCAGCCTCTTTGGCCACGTCATCCGTATAGGGTTTCAGCCATTCTTTCGGGCCGAAGCGCGATTGAAAGGTCACCTGCAGCTGCTCTGGCGCATAGCCCAGCGCCTCTCGCAAAAGCCGACCTGTCTTCTGACACTGGCAATGATAAGGGTCACCCTTCTCTAGGTATTCTTGCGGCAATCCATGGAAGGACGCGAGAATAGTATCGGGCTGCCAGCCAGCCTGCTCGATGGCCGTTTCAATCGACGCCTTGAGCGCATCGATGTAAGCCGGATGATCATGGTAGCTGGTCATGGTCCGCAGGGCTGGCTGCCAACGCGCCTTCAAACAGTATTGAAAAACAGCATCATAGGCTGACGCTGTCGTTGTGGCCGAATACTGCGGATAAAGCGCAAAACACACGATACGCTCACAGCCTGCATCGCGCAGCTCTTCTAGCTGGCTTTCAACGCTTGGCGATCCATAACGCATCGCCCAGCGCAGCTCTACGGAGGGGTCATTGAAATGCGGCTGAAGGCCTTCAGCAATTTCTTTGGTGCCAAGGCGCAGCGGCGAATCTTTCCCCCAAACCTTTGCGTAATTCTTCGCGGTTTTTGGCGAGCGGAAGGTCAGAATGGGGCCATTGAGAATGGGCCACCAGAGGATTTTATTGAGCTCAATAACGCGGCCATCGGACAGGAATTGACGCAGATAGCGGCGAACGGCGCTGGTCTCGGGCGCGTCCGGCGTTCCAAGATTGATGAGCAAAACGCCTACCTTCCCGAAGGGAACAGCAGGATGCTCAGCTGGCCAATGCGCCGCGGTGTTCACAGTATTCTGCCCAGTTTAAAACGCGGTTGCGGACGCGATTTGATCGGCTGTGTCCGGCGCAACTGGGTAATCAATCAACGGCAATTTGCGCACGCGTTTGCCGCTCCACTGAAACACAGCATTGGCCAGCGCTGGGGCGACGGGCGGGACGCCTGGCTCGCCGACACCCCCAATGGGCCCATCGCTCTTGAGCACCTCAACGCTGACCTCTGGCATCTCAGCCAAGCTCAGCAGCGGATAGCCATCAAAGTTGGAGACCTCCGGCACACCGCCATCGAACTTAATGTTCCCATAGAGCGCGGCGGTCAGCCCAAAGGCAATACTGCCTTCGATTTGCGCGCGGATTGTATCTGGGTCAATGGGCGTGCCCACATCCACGGCTGCAAACACGCGGGTCACGGTGGGCAGCGATCCATCCTGCGGCGGCGCGATCTCAACAATCATGGCCACATGCGCGTCATAGCTATGGTGATAGGCAACGCCGTGGAAATGACCCTCAGGTGCCCCCGCGCGGTAATTGGCTGCCTTTGCCGCCGCTTCCAAGGTTGTTTTCGCCCGCGGGTCCGTCATGCGCGTGAGGCGATAGTCCAGCGGGTCCTCGCCAATCCGGTGAGCGACCTCATCGGCGAAGGCTTCAGCAAAATAGGCTGTGTAGCTGTGCCCAACGGAGCGCCAATAGCCAATGTCCGCAGGCGCGGGCTGGTCGGTATAGCCAAGCTCATACGCGCCAACATCATATGGCAGTTCTTCAAGGCCTTCGACAGTGGTTGGATCTTTGCCGTTATACTCGCTGCCCGCGCCAAACCAGCGGCTTTGAAAGCTGGTGCCAACCGATTGGCTCGCCAGGTGTGCCCGCATGGTGCGGACGTCACCATTGGCGCCCAAGGCAGCCGAAAGTGTTGCGGCAGCGGCTGGGCGGAAGGGGTCAGCGCGCAAATCTTCTTCGCGGGACCACACCACTTGAACAGGCTTGCCAACCTTGCGGGAAATCATGGCGGCCTGGATGGCCGCATCGGGCTCGACCTTGCGGCCAAAACCGCCGCCCAAAAGGGTGGTGTGGACCGTGATGTCCTCGCCTTCAATCTCCAGCACCCCTGCGACGGAGGAGGCTAAAATGCTGGACGATTGGGTTGGCGCCCAGATTTCAACGCCTGCATCCGTCACGTTTGCCGTCGCGACATTGGTCTCAAGGCACGCGTGCGCCAGATAAGGAACGGTGTAGGTGGCTTCGATGATGTCAGCAGCGTCAGCGAAGTGCGTTTCGGTCGCTTCATCCTGCTCAATCATAAAGCCAGGATCGCCAGAGCGCGTGGTCTCTTCCAGCCGCTTTTCTTGCCACTCATCCACCATGACGCCGCCTTTGCTGGCATCGCGCTCGATCGTGAGAGTGTCAGCGGCCATCTGGGCATGCCACTGGGTTTCAGCAACAACAGCCACCCAGGTGGGTGTCTCCACGACATCTAAGACACCAGGCTCAGCCAACGCTGTTTGCCTATCGACGGACACAATCGAGCCTAAGCTGCTGTTGCCGTTCTTTACGGCTGCGTAGACCATTCCAGGGACGCGGATATCACCGCCAAACACTGCCGTGCCATCTGTTTTGGCTGGGATGTCCAAGCGCTTGCGGCCTTCTGTTCCGATGACTGTGAAATCAGAGTCAGATTTGAGTGCCACTTTGCTTGGGACTTTGGTTTGCGCTGCCTGTTCGACGAGCTCGGCAAAATCAAACGTTTTTCCCGTCGGTGTATGCACAACAGTTGAGTTGCGCACCGTGCAGTCCTTTGGCGAGACGTCCCAAAGGTCAGCGGCCGCTTGCACAAGCGTTGCCCGGGCGACCGCACCAGCCTGGCGCAGGCGCATATATTTGTCACGTACGGAGGATGAGCCGCCTGTGGCAATCAGGCCAACGCGTTCAACAACTTCCGTCACCAACCACACGCCTGCCGGTTTCATAAAGTCAGGCAAAGACCCCGTCACGATGCCGGAGGCGAAACTGATGTTCGAATAAGAGGGGTGATTGGGCGCCTGCTGCACGGCCATGCGCGACCAGTCTGCGCCAAGCTCTTCGGCCAGAATGGAGGCAAATCCGCTTTGCACTCCTTGGCCCATCTCAGCCTGCGCGACGAACGCCGTGACGGTTCCATCGCGGCCGATTTTCAGCCAGTTGTTAAAGACGACATCGCCCTCCTCAACAGGGCCTTCCCATTTCGGGCGGGGCGGCATTAAGGCATAGCCCACGGCCACAGCGCCGCCGACCAGGCCGCCGACGATGAACTTTCTCCGGCTTATCGCCATGCTCTCACCCTTCTCTGTCAATCAGTGGTTTGCTGCGCCTGCGCCCGCAGCCACGTCACAAACTCAGCAATCTTGCGCTGGCGCCATTGCGGCTCCGGCGCGACCATGTAGTAGGCGAAAGAGACTGCCATCTCACCTGCAAAAGGAGCGACCAATCGTCCCGAGGCCAGATCGTTGGCAGCAAGCACACGCCTCGCCAGCGCGACACCCTTGCCTGCTAGAGCAGCATCTAGTGCGAGTGTTTCTAAATCAAAGTGCAAAGACCGGCCTGGCTTTAAATTTGCCGCCCCTGCAGCTTTAAGCCACATGGCCCAGCTGGGCGCTGCCGGGTCGGCGTCTTGAGAGCTATCATGGATCAACGTATGGCTTGCCAGGTCTTGCGGGGATTGGAGCGCCGCCTCCCCGTCCATAAGCGCTGGCGCGCACACTGGCAGCACATGCTCGTCCAGCAGCTTTTCAGCGCGCAATTGATCATAGTGCCCGCTGCCAAAGCGGATGGCTAAATCCACATTTTCTTCCGCGAAATTGACTAGATCGTCAGAGGCCTGAATGCGCACCTCCATCGTCGGCCGGTCCTGATAAAAATCATCAATGCGCGGCAGCAGCCATTTCGAAGCGAAGGAGGGAGACACAGACACCGTCAATATGTCTGACGCCTGACCGGCTTGCAGCGTTTTCACCGCTTCCTCAAAGCGCTCGAACCCTGCCCGCAAGGCAGGAAGGCTTTGCCGTGCTTCTTCCGTGAGGGACAGCGCGCGCGCCTGGCGTTTGAAGAGCACAACGCCCAAATAATCCTCAAGCGAACGAATCTGCTGGGACACAGCAGCAGGCGTGACGGCAAGCTCATCGGCGGCCAGCTTGAAGCTGAGATGGCGCGCAGCCGCATCAAAGACTCTGAGCGCATTGAGTGGCAATAAAGCGCGCTTCACCGCTGACCTTTCTGATCGATATCCTGCCCCACAGGAGGCGAGATGCTGTTTGAACGGCTCACGCCTAAAAATCAAGACAGCGTGCAATGCGCTAAATTAGCAACAATAGCCTGCAATAACGGCGCAAGGCTGCGGCTTTTTGGTGTTATCGGCGTCGATGAATTGACTCAAAGCCGCGCGTGCGTAGTGTGCCGCGCAAATAAACGGGGTATTGATGTATGGGGTTTGACCTTCTCGGTCTTAGCGATGAATTGCTCAAAGCGGTCAGTGAGGCCGGCTATGAGTCCCCCACACCTATTCAAAAGCAAGCCATCCCGCCGGTTTTGATGGGCCAAGACGTACTCGGCATTGCCCAAACCGGTACGGGTAAAACGGCCTCCTTTGTGTTGCCCATGCTGGATATTCTCGCGCAAGGCCGCAGCCGGGCCCGCATGCCGCGCTCGCTGATCTTAGAGCCCACGCGGGAGCTTGCGGCGCAAGTTGCCGAAAACTTTGAGAAATACGGCAAATACCAAAACCTTAGCATGGCGCTCATAATCGGCGGTGTCTCCTTTGTTGACCAGATGAAGCAACTTGATCGGGGCGTCGACGTCCTGATTGCAACGCCAGGCCGCCTGCTCGACCAGTTTGAGCGCGGCAATGTGATGCTGACGGGTGTCGACATTTTCGTGATCGACGAAGCCGACCGCATGATGGATATGGGCTTCATCCCAGACGTGGAGCGGATTGGCACTTTGATGGCGCAGCGCCATCAAACGCTGTTTTTCTCAGCCACCATGCCGCCAGCAATCAAGCGTTTGACGGATAAGTTCCTGAAAGAACCAAAGGTCGTAGAGGTGGCACGGCCAGCGCAGACTGCCACCAATGTGAAGCAATATTACCTGCCCGTCGGCCCGCGCGACAAACGCCAG
>JBCCDR010000170.1:0-5948 GCA_039030675.1 Pseudomonadota bacterium
CTCGCCTGAAGCGGCGCGAGCTCTGCACGCGGCCTTGCCAGTCTTGCAAACCGCCCAGAAAATCACGTTCATTACCGCTGGCAATAGCCATGATTTAGTCCCCAGTTTCGGTGAAATCAGCAACTACCTTGTGATGCACGGCATTGAAGCAACGCGCCATCACCAAGGCGGCGCAGACTCATCGGAAGCGCTGTTAAAGGCTTATGAGGATGTCGGCGCAGACACCCTGCTCACCGGTGCGTACTCCCAAAGCCGCTGGCGCGAACGCCTGTTTGGCGGAACAACCGAAACGCTGCTGCGCGACACCGACATTCCCGTGCTCATGCTGCACAGCTAACCTGCCTAGCAGCCGTGCTTGCAGGCGCGGCTCTTGTTGTTGGTGAGGATGCGCACGATGAGTGCGCCTTCCTCGCGGACTGGATTGGTGCCAATGGCGGCCACATGCCCGCCGACCGGGGCTTTGTAGGTCGCAATAACGCGGCCAAAGGCATCGCGGCTTTCTGCAACAACCTCGCCTTCTTCAACCGGGTCCAGCAGGCCTTTACGGCGTACAACGATGCCGCCGATGCGTGCGGAGACATTCACAGTGTCATTACCGATAATCGGCTCTTGCGCGATGGGCTTGGGTGTGACGCCCGGCAGCATGTCTTTCGCCGCCATCACGCGGATAAGGCCGTCATATGCAGTGTCGATCAGGTCATACTGATACACATTGGGCGCCCCGATTTCGAAGGTGATGGCAGGTACCCCGGCTGCGTTGAGCGTGGTCTCGACCGTGCCTGCTTGGCCTGGATCTATCTTGATCATCTCAGCGCCAAGCAACATCGCCATTTCTTTGACGGGCTTGCTGCGCATGTCAGCAAAGGCATAGAGCGCATAGGCTGTGCCGGTCGATTGGGTATGTAAATCAATGGCAAAATCCGCATTGCCTTCGATGATGCCGCGCCAGACGGCCGCTGCATAGCGCACCCCTGGATCGTTGCTGGCGCTATCGCCTGGCATTTCCCGGTTGAGGTTGGTGCCGCCGCCGGTGCCGTTCACGAAAGGATAATTGCGGGTGCCAGCAAGCAAACCAGGCACATTCACGCCGGGCACGATCGTCAGCGTCCCCGTTAGGCCCGATGGCGTGATTGTATCGATGAGCTTATGGGCAACGCCAATACCGTTGAGCTCATCCCCATGCACGCCAGCTGTAACGAGGAACTTCGGCCCCTCTTGCGCGCCGCGGATGACCACGACGGGCACAAGCCACTCTTGCCCCGTCGGCATCTTCCCGCCCGGCACATAAAAGCGGTGGACGGATCCACGGGCCAGCTGGTCAACAGCAATCGATTGCCGGACTTGAATGTCACCAAGGAGGCCTTGCAGGCTGGGCAATGTGCGTTGCTCGTCCGCTGCAGCGCTCCCACTCCCCCATCCAAAAGCCAGCAAGCATAGAATGATAAGACGCACATGTATCTCCGCAAAACCGTTGTCTCGTCACCCTTCCACACTCAGCATGGATGGTAAAGCCCGCTTGGCTTTGTTAGAGGGAAACAGCTGCGCGGAGGGGGCTTATGGACCGGTATGATTTTAAGAGCTTTGATGGCCAGCCATTGTCGTATCTCGCGGCGGGCGATCCCAACGGAACGCCCGTCTATTTGGTGCACGGCTTTGTCTCAGATGCGCAGACCAATTGGGTGAAAGGCGGCACCGTCGCTTTGCTGGCCGAAAAGGGCTTCTATGTCATCGCGCCCGACCTGCGCGGGCATGGGGAATCGTCCAAACCGCACGATGAGGCCGCCTACCCTGACGATGTTTTAGCAAGCGATCAACTTGCCCTTTTGGAGCATCTGACGTTGGGCAGCTTTCACCTTGCTGGATACTCGCTTGGCGCCATCACCGCAGCCCGCATGATTGAACGCGGAGCGACGCCGCAGTCTATCCTCCTATGCGGCATGGGCCATGGGCTGACGGAAGCCGGCGGCCGGAGCGAGCAGTTTGTTGACGCATTGACAGGCAAGACGCCAAAAACAGATCCCTTCGCGGCCATGGTCGTGGGATTTGTGAAGAAAACAGGCGGCGATGCTATCGCTTTGGCCCACGTGATGCGGGGCCGCAAATCTGTGAGCGCTGAGGCATTGGCGCGCTGGCGACTGCCATGTCTGGTGCTCAACGGGGACAAAGACAATGACAACGGCTCGGGCCAAGCCTTGGCGGACCTTATTCCCGGCGCGACAGCGCAACTCGTTCCAGGAACGCACATGGACGCCATTTTCAAACCGCAATTTGCTGACGCAATTGCCGCTTGGCTTGAGAGCAACCGCGCGGGATCGAAGCAATAGCAAATTGTTCATTTGACGGCCATTGCAGAGCGCTGCAGAGTTTGAGGCATTGTTGAAGGAGAGTAGCATGCCATTCGCCAACCCAGCAGCAAGCGCAAAGCCAGCGCAGAAGCCGCGGCAAGTCGCGTTTGACCCAGCGATTGCAAAGGCGGTCGCGGAACGCCTGGTGGTTGGCCTTTCTGATGAGATTGTCTGCTTGCAACTGCGGCATATGGCTGATGACCAGGTCATACGCGCCTATATCCGAGAGGCAAAAAACAACCCCTTTTATCAAGGCGCAGCACAATCGCGCGCGCCGCTTTTAAAGCGCAGTTGGATCCTGGAATCGCAAGCCGAACTCTGGCGCCGCGACCCGTCTAACCGGCAAATCCCAGTGCGGGAAAACCTGGCACCTGAGGAGTTCTACCGCGACTATTTCAACAATTATCGCCCTGTTCTTGTCAAAGGCTGGATCGATCATTGGCCTGCCATGACGCTCTGGGATACGGACTATTTAGAAGCAAAGATTGGCCGCGACACGCCCGTGCAACTCCAGAAAGATCGCGACAGCCGGCCTGATTATGAAGCCGCGACGCTGTATCTGCGCGAGAAGATCCCCTTTGGCGATATCGCCGACCATCTGCGCAGCGGCAAACCTTCTAACGACATGTATGTGACTGCCAATAATGGCGCGGAAAATGTCGAGGCTTTCAAACCGATTTGGCCAGATTTTGAGGCAATTGACGGCATTATTAAAGAGCGTACGCAGAACGATAGTTTTGTTTGGATTGGGCCTGCGGGAACAGTCACGCCGTTTCATCATGACCTGACCAACAACCTTCTCATTCAAGTCAAAGGCCGCAAAGAAGTGGTGCTCGTGCCCAGCTGGGAAGAAGCGCACATGCACACAAACGATCGCTTTTTCAGCAGTTTAACGCCCGCTGACATGAGCTTCTCAGACAGCGCAAAGCTAGCAGCCATGAAGTTTGTGATTGGTCCTGGCGACGCGCTCTTCATCCCTGTTGGATGGTGGCACCACATCGTCAGCTTGGAAGAAAGCTATTCCGTGCTGTTCACGAATTTCATGCAAAACAACGACTTCTCTTCAAGCTTTCCTGAAGAGACGCAGGGCTAGGCCTCCGTCGCCGCTTTACCCAAGGCCCGCAAAACACTGCGCATTTTACCAAGCAATGGGTCGAGCGTGCGGATCCCGTAGCGCGTGGCAACGGCGGCCGGGTCATGCATCACCAAGACAGAGCCTGTGGACGTTTGGCGCACCAACGCTTTGAGAGGCAAATCAAGACCGATATCAGGATCAACCGCCATAAGCTGTGTCCCCACTTGGGGATTACCAAAAATCAGCACCTGATTGGGCTCCAAAGACAGCCCAGCCTTCTGCGCATTCGCGCTATGATCAATCCGCGCAAAAACAGTAAGGCCGCGCGCTTCGACGGCGGCTTGAAAACTGTCCATCGTCTCAGTCACGCTTGCCGGACTTTCAAACTTCATCCACACATCCGTATCCAGCGCCGTCTCATCGGCAACTGTGCAGCCTGTGATCAGAAAAATGGCGACAAGACCTATCAATATCCGTGGCACAAGCCTTTGCCTTTCATGATGACCCATTGACTGCTTTGATATCCCAGGAAGAGCGCCATGGGCAGAAAAAAACGCTCCAGAGCATAAGCTCTGAAGCGTCTTTGATTCTGTTTTGGGTTTCGTTGGTTAGCTTTTCAAGCTTTTACGCCGACGCGCCAAACCGAGGGCAGCCAATCCCGTTCCAAGAACAGCCATTGTGCCAGGCTCAGGCACGTCTGTGGGAGGCGGTGGCGGAGGACCAGGCGGTGGTGGCGCTGGCGGGCCCGGAGGTGGCGGCGGTGGAGCAGGTGGGTCTGCGACTTCATCAAGAAAACCAATTAGATTAGCTGTTAAATCCTGCAGCGGTTGCGCCGCCGTAGTTTGCATGAAATTAACGTCAAAAATCGCTGTTAGTCCACCAAGCGGAGCATTGGTAAGTTCACCAATATCAAATGCAACACCTACGCCCGTTCCGGGACTGCCGACCGTTTCGGTAATAAATTGTCCAGAACCGGCAGAATCAACTCCGCCGGCAGCGTTAAACGTCACATTGGTGATAGCGTTTGGCATATCGAATGGTGACAAAACAATTTGCGAATCAGACGTGTCTAAGAAATTGATGACCCCGCCACCAGCATCGTCAATCAGCTGGAGTACAGATTCGTTACGGTTGGCGAACAAGGAGTTCTCGCCCATAACAAACATGCCGCCACCGCCTTGAAGATAGGACACATAAAGTGAACGGTCATCCGCAGTGAGCGCGCCGCTGTTACTAAAGCGAATATCCCACACTTGAGCGAAGCTACCAATGTCCATCGGGACAGCGTCTGCAACTGTGACCGTGTTACCGACGGCCTCGTGCAGCGTTGTGAGCTGTGTCGTGATGGAGTTAGTCGTAAGATTTTCGGATGTGGTTGAAGAACCGTTGATGATGAGAACGGGTCCAGCCATCGCTACAGTTGTAGACAACACGAAGGCAGCAGACCCAAGCAATGCAGATTTAAACATAAAACACCCCTTTCCTGCCCCTAGAGCGATTCAAAAACTGTGCCAGAATGAAAAAATCAAGGTTAACAATATGTTACAATAAACAGCGTTCAGAACTTGAAACGCACCCGTAAAGAATCTCGACGCAAAAAAGCCCTGACAGCAGCGCTGCCAGGGCCCTTTATAGTACTTTGTAGGGGTTTGAGCTGGCTTAGAAGCCCATGCCGCCCATACCGCCCATGCCGCCCATGTCACCACCTGGCATTGCAGGAGCGGCTGATTTGTCTTCTGGCAGATCAGCGATGGTGGCTTCAGTGGTGATCAGAAGACCAGCCACGGACGCAGCGTCTTGCAGCGCAGCGCGGACCACTTTCTTCGGATCGATCACGCCAGACTTGACGAGATCTTCATAGGTCTCGGTCTGCGCGTTGAAGCCGAAGCTTGTGTCGCTTTGCTCAAGCAGCTTGCCAGCTACAACAGCGCCGTCAACACCGGCGTTCTCAACGATTTGACGCACAGGCGCTTGCAGCGCACGGCGCACAATGTCGATGCCGCGGGTTTGGTCGTCGTTGTCGCCTTCGAGGCCTTCGAGGACTTTGGTGGAATACAGCAGTGCCGTACCGCCGCCGGCAACGATGCCTTCTTCGACAGCAGCGCGCGTGGCGTGCAACGCATCGTCAACGCGGTCTTTGCGCTCTTTCACTTCCACTTCCGTCGCGCCGCCGACTTTGATGACTGCGACACCGCCGGACAGTTTCGCCAGGCGCTCTTGCAGCTTCTCTTTGTCGTAGTCAGACGTGGTGGCTTCGATCTGCGCGCGGATTTGCTCGCAGCGGGCTTTGATGTCGTCAGCGCCGCCAATACCGTCAACGATCGTGGTGTCGTCTTTGGTGATGGAGACACGCTTGGCGGTGCCGAGCATGTTGAGCGTGACGTTCTCAAGCTTGATGCCGAGGTCTTCGGAGATGACTTGACCACCAGTGAGGATGGAAATGTCTTCCAGCATGGCTTTGCGGCGATCGCCGAAGCCAGGGGCTTTGACAGCAGCAATTTTCAGGCCGCCGCGCAGCTTGTTAACAA
>JBCCDR010000171.1:0-5916 GCA_039030675.1 Pseudomonadota bacterium
AGGATGGGGGTGGAGAATAAGCGCAAGGGGCGCGTTGGCGGTCTTGCCGGGTTGATAGCGCCCTTCCAGGCGGCCATCAGGACCGTTCATAATAATGTCAGGCATGCATGGTTTCCAGCGGTGATGACTCTTGTGTTTGCCCGCGGCCGAGGATTGAAGACTTGGTTGAGGCAAGAACATTGCTATATAGCCCGGCATGGGGGCGGCGCAAGCGCACGTTGATGAAGGCCTCACAAAGTGGGTAAAGAGCTGATCTATTTAGACTATGCTGCGACAGCGCCTTTGGCTGAAACCGCCAAAACGGCCATGGCGGATGGCTTTGCGCTTGTGGGCAATCCATCCAGCGTCCACCGCGCTGGCCGGGCCGCGCGTGATGCCATTTCGAAGGTGCGCGAGCAGCTGGCTGCAGCTTTGGGGACAACGCCAGGCCAAGTGGTTTTCACCAGTGGCGGGACGGAGGCCAATGCGCTTGCCCTCACGCAAGTGCCGCAAAGCAAACGCTATGTCAGCGCGATTGAGCATGAGGCTGTTCTGAGCTGGACACTGCCAGCCTACCATCTGCCGGTGACCGCACATGGCATCATCGATTTAGAAGGCGCGCAGGCGCGCTTATCCAGCTGGGAGCCGGGCCTTGTTAGCCTCATGCTGGTCAACAATGCCACAGGCATTATTCAACCTGTCACTGCATTGGCTGAGATTGCCCATGCCCATGGCCACCTGGTGCACTGTGACGGTGTACAGGCGTTCGGAAAAGTGCCCATCGACATAGCAACGCTTGGCGCAGATTTCTTGACTGTATCAGCCCACAAGATTGGCGGACCAAAAGGCATTGGCGCCTTGATTGTGAAAGATGGGTTTGCGCTCACGGCGTTGCTGCAAGGTGGCGGCCAAGAGCGGCGGCGCCGTCCTGGCACTGAAAATGTGCTTGGTATTCTGGGCTTTGGCGGCGCTCTGGAGGCTATTGGCGACTATGCGGGCAGCGCGCATTATGACGCTCTGCAGGCCTCCATTGAGACACATGTTGGCGCGGCGCATGTCGCAGGCTCCGCCTCTTCCCGCGTGCCGCATATTCTCAGTGTCCGCATGGCAGGCGTGAAAAACCAGCTGCAGCTCATGCGCTTTGATTTAGCTGGCCTCTGCGTGTCGGCGGGCTCTGCCTGCTCCTCCGGCAAGGTGGCCGGCAATCATGTGCTGGAAGTCATGGGCCTTGGTGAGAGCGCGGAAGAGTATATTCGCCTCAGCTTTGGACCATCCACAACCAGCCGGCATATCGCGCAGTTTCTGTCCGTTTGGGACGACATCCGCGCCTCGCAGAAGGCCGCTGCCTGATGCGGATTAAGAACGCCATTTACATGGACTATCAGTCCACCACGCCGCTGGACCCCGTCGCCAAGGCGGCCATGCTGCCGTTTATGGAAGACAAGTTCGGCAACCCCCATTCCTCCTCCCATCGTTTTGGCTGGGAGGCAGAAGCGGCTGTCGATGTCGCGCGCGGCCAGGTTGCCAGCGTTTTGGATGTTGACCCGGCACATCTGTTTTTTACGTCCGGCGCGACCGAATCCAACAACATGGCCATCAAAGGCCTTGCTTTAGGTCACCTTCAGCGTCCCGGCACTATCATCACGCTGGCGAGTGAGCACAGCTGTGTTTTAGAGTCCGTGCGGGCGGCACAAACCTTTGGACATGTCCCGGAAATCGTGCCCATTCAGCCTAATGGGCTGGTGGATTTGGGAGCGTTAGAGGCGGCGCTTACCACCGACGTGTTCCTTGTGTCCGTGATGGCCGTGAACAATGAAATCGGCACCATCCAGCCGCTGGAGAAGATTGCGTCTCTTCTCAAGCCGCGGGGCATTCTGCTGCACTGTGACGCTGCCCAGGCCTATGGAAAAGTGCCCGTCGATACCTTGGCGCAGCACTGCGACCTCATCAGCTTATCGGCGCATAAAATCTATGGTCCCAAAGGCATCGGCGCTTTGTATGTGTCAGCAGAAGCGCAGCGGCATATGTCGCCGCATATGAGCGGGGGCGGCCAAGAGGGGCATCTGCGCTCTGGCACGTTGGCGCCGGCGCTGTGTGCTGGTTTTGGCGCAGCAGCGCAGATTGCTGCTGAAAAGCTAGAGGGTGAACAAACCCGCGCCCAGCGTCACTTTGAGATGTTGCTTGCGGGCCTTGATGCCATGCCAGGCGATTATGTGCTTAATGGCTGCGCTGATACGCGTCTCAAGTCGAACGTCAATGTGAGTTTCCATGGGACCGATAGTGCGCGCCTGATGGCGAACGTCCGCCGTTTGGCTGTGTCCTCCGGCGCGGCCTGCGCGTCAGCAAAGGAAGGACCGTCTTATGTGCTTGAAGCGCTTGGCGTGCCGCCCGCTTTGGCGGAAGCATCACTGCGCATTGGCACGGGCCGCTTTACCGATGACAGTCAGGTGTCTGATGCGCTCGGCTACATTGAAGATGCCTTGGCAAAATCGCGCAAACGGTCATGGTCACAATAACCTTCATCGCGCCGGATGGATCCCAGCAGGAGGTCGATGCCAAAGTGGGGGGCCGGCTCTTAGATGTGGCGCAGGAGGCTGGCTTGCCCATGGAAGGGGCCTGTGAAGGGGCCATGGCGTGTTCCACCTGCCATGTGATTCTCAGTGATGATGATTTTGAGCGCTTCCCAGAGCCGCGCGATGAAGAAGAGGACATGCTCGATATCACGTACGGCGCGTTGCCCACCTCGCGCCTGGCCTGTCAGTTGACTGTGACGGCCGAGCACCAGGGCCTTACCATTACCTTGCCCAAGCAAACCCGCTCGTTATTATTCTAAGCCATGTCCAATAGCCCGGATTTCATCGAGTATTTGATTGAGCAGCTCAGCGCTCTTGGCTTCATTCACACCAAGCGCATGTTTGGAGCCCATGGCCTATATCTGGACGAACGCATGTTCGGCCTCATGGCTGATGATACGCTGTACCTCAAGGTTGACGAGGAAAACCGGGCAACCTTTGAAGCCGAGGATTTAGGCCCGTTTCAGTTCCAAACGAAAAATGGGGTGTCGTCCGTCATGAGCTATTATGAGGCGCCCTCTGCCGCCCTGGATGACGTCGACATCTTGCTGGAATGGAGCCGTATTGGCATCGAAGCGGCGCTGCGCGCGCCTGCGCCAAAAAAGAGAGCTAAAGCCAAGCGCAAATGATTGCGCGTGGGCCGCCGGCCCGTATATGGCTTTGAAGCGATTTTTTTGTTTCTCAGGAGCCTTCCATGCTGGACGCGCAGCTCACGCCGCAGCCTATTTACCTTAAGGACTATACCGCGCCGATCTTCACCGCGACGCACATCAGCTTAGACTTTCAGCTGGACCCTCAAGAAACCCGCGTTGTGAGCAAAACGCGCTTTGAGCGCATTAATGCGGGGCCTGCAACGCTCGTGCTCAACGGCTCTCACCAGACTTTTGAAGGGGCCAAATTGGACGGTGTGGAAATCCCGCCAAGCCAGATGGCGCTGGGGGAAGACACGCTTGAAATTTTTGATGTGCCAGACCGCTTTGAACTGGAAATCAGCTCGACCAATTGCCCTGAGAAGAACACGGCACTGACAGGCCTTTACATCTCCGGCGGCAACTATTGTACGCAGTGTGAAGCAGAAGGCTTTCGCCGGATTACTTACAGTCTGGACCGTCCAGATGTGATGGCGACTTACGCTGTGACGATCTCAGCCAAAAAAGATGCGTGCCCCGTCTTGCTGTCCAACGGCAACCCCATCGCCAATGGCGAAGCGGGCGAGATGCATTGGGCGAAATGGGAAGACCCGTTCCCCAAGCCCAGCTACCTTTTCGCGCTGGTGGCGGGTCAGCTTGAGGCAGTTACCGATCATTACAAAACCGCTTCGGGTCGCGAGGTGACGCTCAACATTTATGTCCGCAAAGAAGATTTAGACAAATGCGATCACGCGATGCTGGCGCTGAAAAATTCCATGAAATGGGACGAGGAGGTCTTCGGCCTAGAGTATGACCTCGACCTCTATAACATCGTCGCGGTCAGCGATTTCAACATGGGGGCCATGGAAAATAAGGGCCTTAACGTGTTCAACACGCGCTATGTTCTCGCCAATAAGGACACCGCGACGGACCTGGACTTCGACCTGGTCGAAGGCGTCATCGCCCATGAGTATTTTCACAATTGGACGGGCAACCGCGTGACCTGCCGGGATTGGTTTCAGCTGTCCCTCAAAGAAGGGCTCACCGTCTACCGCGACCAAGAATTCTCCGCCGATATGGGCAGTAGGGGCCTCAAACGCATCGACGATGTGCGCAGCCTGCGTGCCGGCCAATTCCCTGAGGATGCAGGGCCCATGGCGCACCCCATCCGCCCCGACAGCTATATGGAAATCAACAACTTCTACACCGCGACCGTCTACAACAAAGGCGCTGAGGTTGTGCGCATGTATGAAGCGCTGCTTGGCAAGGATGGTTTCCGCAAAGGCATGGACCTGTATTTTCAGCGCCATGATGGCCAAGCGGTCACCTGTGATGATTTCCGCGCTGCCATGGCCGATGCCAACGGCGCCGATTTAGAGCAATTTGGGCTTTGGTATAGCCAGGCCGGCACGCCCCAAGTGGAAGCGACATGGTCCTACGATGCCGCCGCGCAGACGTTGGAACTGCACCTCTCCCAAAGCGTTCCTGACACGCCTGGTCAGACGGCCAAGAAGCCAATGGTCATCCCTGTTCGCACTGCGCTGTTTGGGCAAGATGGCACCCCTATGGCTGTTACGTATGCCGGCGCAACCGCCGCTGAGCATCGCCTCATGCTTACGCAGGCCAAGCAGAGCTTTACGTTTTCAGGTGTGGAAAACACCCCAGTGCCATCACTCCTGCGCGCTTTTTCAGCGCCGGTGAAGCTCAGCACAGCGCATAGTGACCAAGACAAAATTTTCCTCGCCTCCCATGATGATGATCCCTTCAATCGCTGGGAGGCGATGCAATCGCTTGCATCCGACATCATCCTCGCCAAAGCAGGCGCGGCTGAGGCCACTGGCGCTGGCACGGATGCCGCGGCGCTGATTGGGGTGATGAAGAATGCGCTGGAAAGTGATGCGCTGGACCCTGCGTTCAAGGCCGAGATGTGCTTGCTGCCGGTCGACAATGTGCTCATGGAACAAGTGGCTGTCAGTGACCCGCAGGCCATTGTGCGTGCGCGTGAAGCCATTCGCCAGGACATCGCAGCAGCGTTGGCGCCGCTGTGGGAGCAAACCTACCATGAAATGGCAGGCGGCGGTGATGCGCTTGATCGCACCGCGCGCAGCGCCCGGCGCCTTAAAAATGTCGCGCTTGGCTACCGTATGGCAGGCGCGCCCATGGACGTGGTGGCTGAGTGCTATCTGCAATTCACTGACGCTGGCAACATGACCGACGCGCTCGCAGCGCTGGGCCAGCTGGCGCACACAGATACTTTGGAAAGAACCAACGCGCTTGCCGCCTTTTATGAGACGTGGCGCAGCGATGCGTTGGTCCTGGATAAATGGTTTTCCATTCAAGCAGGTTGCCTGCGCGAGAATGTGCTCGCGCAGGTGCTTCGGCTCCTTCAGCACCCAGATTTCTCGGCCAAAAACCCCAACCGCTTTCGCTCCTTGGTCGGCGCTTATGCCTTCGCTAATCCCAAAGGGTTCCATCGCCGCGACGGCGCGGGGTACCGCTTTTTAGCTGACCAAATCATCGCCATTGATGAAAGCAACCCGCAGCTGGCCGCGCGTATGATTGCTCCACTAGGCAAATGGCGCCGCCTAGCGAAGCCTTATTGCTCAGACATGAAAGCACAATTGGAGCGTGTCGCTGGCCATCCTGGTCTATCGAAAGACAGCACGGAGATTGCTACCAAGTCCCTCGCTTAAACATCAACCGTAGTCCTGAACTTGATTCAGGACCTGTTTCAA
>JBCCDR010000172.1:0-5792 GCA_039030675.1 Pseudomonadota bacterium
GCCCGGTACGATGTCCGGTAATGCCAATATTGGCGGTTTTTTTGGGACCGGCACCTTCGACTCCAGTGTTGACGGCGTGGATTTCTCGGCGAGCTTTTTATTCGGTGTCAATCGGACAAACGGCACGGGCGGCTTCGCGGGAAATGGCCGTGTTGATTCAACCGGCTTGGGAGCCATCCGCTTCATCAGCAACAGCACGGGGCCAGGTGAAGCAATTCTGCTCAATTTCGATGAGCAGGTCTCGCTCAACAGCCTCTCTTTGGTCGAGAGCCCGAATTTGCCGGGCGGCAGCACGCCCATCAGCATCTTCCTAGACGGCGCAACAACGCCTGGCGCGACGACTGTGGCTGGGCCAGGCGCCCCGACCACGGTGAGTTTCTTTGATACGATCGTGAGCCAAATTTTGATTGTGAATACGGATTCGACGTTTCCGGTTATTCAGCAGTTCCGTTTAACGGCGCTCGACGTATCGGCCGTACCTATCCCGGCGGCCGCTTGGCTGTTCGGCTCTGCTTTGGCTGCCGCTGGCGTAACACGCCGTTTGTCTAAAAAACGCGCTGCCGCTTAGGCAGCGCGCTCAGCGCTTCTTTAAGCGTGCCCTGCTTGGCTGGAGAGCATGGATAAGTCTACGCCAAGCATGGCCATGGTGCGTGGGTATTTCTGCTCTGCATCTGTGTTGAATAAAATGCCATCATCGCCTGGCGCGGTTAGCCAGGCGTTGTTGCTCAGTTCGTTTTCGAGTTGTCCTGCGGACCAGCCGGCATAGCCAAGGGCCAGCATGGCATTGCGCGGGCCTTGGCCCGTGGCCAGCTCTTTGAGGATGTCGACGGTTGCGGTGAGCGCCACGGTTTCGCTCACGATTAGCGACGAATCCTGCACATAATCCGCTGAATGCAGTACAAAGCCGCGCCCTGGCTCGACGGGCCCGCCCGCGTGCACTGTAATGTCGCGCGAGACATCATCCACATCGATATCCAGCTGGGCCAGCAGCTCTGGAAAATCAAGGTCATCGTGCAGCTTGTTGATCACAATGCCCATGGCGCGCTCTGCTGTGTGTGCGCACATATAAATCAGTGTTCTATCAAAGCGGTCATCGCCAATCGCTGGCATGGCCATCAAGAACTGTCCTGTTAAATATGGGCTCTTGGTCATTGCGTTAATAGGTCTGACGCCTTGTACTCTTGTCTCTTACGCCATCAGCATGGGCTTTATTGTCATAGACCGCAAGGGGGCAGTTATGCCAAAACACCGCGGTTAGAAACCGGGTCGCCACGGCCCCGCATGGATAGGAGAGCACCCCCATGACCATCCAAGTTGGAGATAAAATTCCTGACGCCACGCTGACGCACATGACCGCGGACGGCCCAGCGCCTGTGACCACGGCGGATTTGTTTGCCGGTAAAAAAGTCGTTTTGTTTTCCGTGCCTGGCGCGTTTACGCCCACGTGCTCAGCCAAGCATTTGCCGGGCTTTGTGACCAAAGCTGATGAGATTAAAGCCAAGGGCGTGGACACCATCGCCTGCATGTCCGTCAATGATGTGTTTGTCATGGACGCCTGGGGTAAAGACCAATCCACCGGCGATAAAGTTACCATGCTGGCGGATGGGAATGGTGATTTTGCAGCGGCCTTGGGCCTGGAGCTTGATCTGAAGGGCTTTGGCATGGGCCCGCGGTCCCAGCGCTTCTCCCTGATTGCGCAGGACGGTGTCGTCACGCACCTCAATGTGGAAGAAGGCGGCGCGTTTGACGTCTCCAGCGCAGAACACGCGCTCACGCAGCTTTAGGCGCTTTTCCCCATGTCGCGGCGGCGCGATGAAGAGTTCTCCATAGCGCCCCTTCCGCGTGAAAAAAGGGCTGCAAAAGTCCAGCGCTATATGCTGGCGCTGACTTTTGCAGTCGTCATCGCTGCCGCTTTGGTGGTGATTGCAAGCATCCTCGGCCTGGCCATCGCGCCTCTGTTTGAGCGGGATGTCGCTTTGCCGGCGTCTGAAGACGCGAATGGAAATCCTTCCCTGCAGGAATAGCGCCTGTCTTTAGGCGTTGTTTACCAGTGCTGTTCTACTAGCGCGTGTAGTCAGCAAATATTGAATTCCAATCGCCCCCATGGTTTTCAAACACGTGATTTTGAAAAATGCCCGGCACATGGCCTTCGCTATCGCGTTTGGCCTGGCCTCGCTTTTTGGGGTTTTGTTGGCTGTCCCCTTCGCCGCTGCGCAAGACAGCTTCGCATTCCGCTCCTACCTGGTGCTGTCTAGCGCTGAGAGCACAAGCAAGCTCGCCGCTGCGGTCGGCGGCTCTGCTTTAGAGCGCAGCACGCTGGCCGGCCCGCTCGTGGCAGCGCGCCTGGTTGTGCCCAGCAGTGTTACAGCGCGGGACCTCTATCAAGCCGGCGCGCGCATGGTGTTGCCGCCGCGCGACGCCTTGGGGTGCGCGCCCTGAATACCCGAAACTCCCTCATACAAGGATAAGAAGCATGGATCCCACCAGCCCCTCCACCGATTTAAACGCGCTTAAAACGCTCCGACACAAGCCAGTCTTTGCCCTTACGCTCTGGCTCTGGGTGCATGTGCCTGTGCTGGCAGCGCTTGGCCTGTTCACCGGCGCTTTCATGCCGGCCCTTGTGGCTTTGTGCGCTCTCAGCGCTGCGGGCGTGAGCGTGCTGCATCGCATGCGGCCAGATGCCCAGCTCACGCGAAATGCCCTGGCAGCGGTGTTCATGCTGCACGTCTCAGCGTTCGTCTTTCAGATGCCAGCGGCTTGGCGCATTGACGCGCATATGTATTATTTCGCAGCCCTTGCGGTGCTGTGTTTGTTGATTGATTGGCGCGCCATTCTTGTCGGTACAGTCGTCGTGGCCGTTCACCATCTCTCGCTCAATTTCATCTACCCCTTGGCCGTGTTTCCTGATGGCAGCGACTTTGGCCGCGTGGTTCTGCATGCCGTCATTTTGCTTGCAGAAGCAGCCAGTCTGATTTGGGCCTGTGGCCGTATGGAGGCCATGATTTTCCAAGGCCAAGAGCAGCTCAAACAGGTTCAAACCGCTGCCGATGAAAAAGCCGCTGCCGATGCGCGGACGGAGGAGCTGAAGCAGAAGGAACGCGAGCGCCAGCGCGAGGATGAGCGCAAGTCTGCCAAAGAGGCAGATGAGCGCGCGGCGCTTGAGCTGAAAGCGCAGCATAAGGCCTCCAGAGACCGCGCAAAAGAGCGCGCAACGCTCGCTGAATCCTTTGAAGCGGACATTGCCGGCATCGTTGGCCAAATCTTGACGCAGATGGAAAACGCCACGGCGCTGACATCAGCCGTGGGCGAGGCGGTTGGCTCTGTGAATGAGAAGTTTGGCGTGATCAGCGATGACACGCAGCAAACCAGCAACGTCGTCGTTTCCTTGTCGGAGTCGGCTTCCACGCTTGCCTCCTCCTGCGCAGGCGCGAGCGAAAAAATTACCCAGTCAGGCGCTTTCATTGCCAATGCCATGCAGGCAGCCGAAGATACCAACACGACCATCTCAGCCTTGCATCAGTCCGCGGCTCGGATTGGCGAGATCGTCGACACCATCCAATCTGTCGCCGACCAGACTAACCTTTTGGCGCTGAATGCCACGATTGAAGCCGCTCGCGCTGGAGAGGCTGGCAAAGGCTTTGCCGTCGTCGCCAGCGAGGTCAAAGCGTTGGCGCAGCAAACCGCCAAAGCGACGGATGAGGTCTCCAGCCAAATTCGCGCTGTGCAAGACCACGTCGAGCGCAGCGTTGCTGACATGAGCACCATTCGCGACACGTTTGCCAAAGTCGCGGATATCTCCTCCAGCTTGCAGGAGGCGATTGACGCGCAAAGCGATGCGACGCGCTCCATCGCCAGCAGCGTGGATGCAGCGTCCCAAGCCACAGGCACGGTGCGCAGCGCGGTGGAAGGCACAGCAAGTCTTGCGCAGCAATGCGCTGCCTCCAGTGATGAGATGCAATCGTCCATCGCGCAGGTTGTTGGCCAAATCACGGAGCTTCGAGCCCGCATGGATGGCTTTACGAACCAGATTAAGGCCGCTTAGGCGGGGTTAACGCTCCGCCATGCCTTGCCGCGCCAGCGCGTCAGCGATCTCGTTTTCGCGGTGGCCGGCATGGCCTTTCACCCAGCGCCATTCGACGCTGCGATGACGGGAGACGGCTTCCAGCAGCGCTTTCCAGAGATCGTCATTTTTGACGGGCTTTTTCGCTGCGGTCTTCCAGCCGTTTTTCTGCCAGCCATGCACCCATTTGGTAATGCCGTCGCGCACATAGGTCGAATCAGTCGTGACCACCACGTCGCAGGCGCGTTTAAGGGCATTCAGCCCTTCAACAGCGGCGCGCAGTTCCATGCGGTTGTTTGTGGTCTCTGCCTCGCCGCCGCAGAGCTCTTTTTCTGTATCGCCATAGCGCAGCAAAGCGCCCCAGCCGCCTGGGCCGGGGTTGCCAGAGCATGCACCGTCACTAAAAATTTCAACTGTGTCCGTCAAAGCCATTCGCCTGAAAGTGTTGTAGCCGCGCCAGGTAATCCAGCGGGTCCTTTGGTTTCACCATGGCGCCGGGCGCTGGATTAAGCCAGTCATACAGCCGGGTGAGCAGAAAGCGCAGCGCGGCCCCGCGGCACAGCACTGGAAGCAGGTCTAGCTCGGCAGCGCTGAGCGCGCGTTTGGCTTGGTAGCCTGCTAGCAGCGCGGCTGCATGCGCTGGCAGAAGCGTCCCGGTGGGGGAGAAGCACCAGGCATTGATGCAGATCGCCAAATCATAGGCCAGGGCGTCATTGCAGGCGAAATAAAAGTCGATGATGCCGCTGAGCTGGCCGTGCAGGAAAAACACATTGTCTGGAAACAAATCCGCGTGGATCACGCCGCTTTCGAGCGCTGCGACCCGGTCCCACGCGCTTTCCAGGTCAGCAAGCTCTTTGGCGATGAGGTCGCTCAGACCATCCGATACGCTGTCCGCTTCAGCGTCGCACTGCTCTGCAAGCGCGCGCCAGCCTGCAACAGACAGCGCATTTGGCCGCTTCATGTCAAAGCCGCTTTGCGCTGCATGAAGCGTCGCGAGGGTCTCGCCCAGCTGCGCGCAATGCTCTGCTGCGGGGATGTCGATGGAGACGCCATCCAGATAGGAAATCACCGCTGCCGGCCGACCGGCCAGCTCAAACAAAGACACGCCTTCGGCATCGCGCATGGGCAGGGGGCAGGTCACGCCTGCGCTTGCTAAATGCTCCATCAGGCCCAGAAAGAAGGGTAGATCCTCCCGCGCCACGCGTTTCTCATACAGCGTCAGAATATAGCGCGCTTGGTCCGTCTCAATAAGATAGTTGGAGTTTTCAACGCCTTCCGCGATGCCGCGAAAGCTGCGCAATTCCCCTAAAGAAAAGCGCTTGAGGACCTCTTCAAGATCATCCAGGTGAACCTGGGTGTAAACAGCCATTCAAGCGGCAGGCTTGGCTGTCTTAGATAAGGCTTGCGGGAGCTTGAAGGTCACGTTCTCACGTGTGGTTTCCACCTCTTCCATCTCCACGTCATAGCGCTCTGCGATCGCCGCAATGACTTCCTGCACCAAGATTTCCGGCGCGGAAGCGCCCGCTGTGATGCCGACAGAGTGGGCGCCGTCAAACATCGACCAATCAATCTTTTCATGATTGGCGACCAGTTTTGCCCGTGCGCCTGCTTTCTGGGCGACTTCTACGAGCCGTACTGAGTTTGAGGAGTTGGCCGCCCCAATCACCAAGATGACTTCGCACTGTTCAGCAATGGCTTTGACCGCTTCTTGGCGGTTGGTGGTTGCGTAGCA
>JBCCDR010000173.1:0-5757 GCA_039030675.1 Pseudomonadota bacterium
ATCCAAGATACAGCGACACCCTCACTCTCAGAGACTTTTAAAGACCTGCATCTTCATCCGGTCGATGGGGTCAATGCCAAACGCAGGCCTACGCGATGGGCCATGCCGGATGGTGGAACGATGGTCGACTTCTTGGCCCCTAAAATGCAGGATAAAACTGACATCATAAAGCTCGATACGCTGGGTATTTATGCCCAAGCGCTGCCTTTTCTTAACTACTTAATCGCCGACCCAGTGCCAGCCGTGGCCCTTTATCGCAGCGGGATCTTGGTCCAAATCCCTCGTCCAGAACGATACGCGGTTCACAAACTCATTGTCTCACAACGGCGAACATCGGCGACGAAAGCGAAAGCACGAAAAGATCTTGCACAAGCGGAACTGTTGATTGATATTTTATCTGAAGATCGGCCGCAGGAACTGGCAGCTGCTTATCAGGATGCCCTAGACATGGGGCCAAGGTGGCGTGACAGCTTAAGCCAAGCTCTGGATCAGAGACCCAGCATCAAAGAGATACTAGAGGACTACTGATATTCATTTTTACTGTCCTTAAACGTTCAGAGTCTTCTTTGAAGCCTTGCGGCTCTTGATTGGCGTTTCTCCAGCTCCTGTTCCAAACGCTCAAAAACAGGCCAATAGCGGTCACCAAACGTTTTGACGAGACGAGCGGCAGTTTTAAGCCCTTTTTCTAACTCGTCTTCAGATGGGCTCGATACATGCGTCATTGTGCGGCTTCCGCATCACGCAATACCTTAAGAGCCTTTTTAAACCCAGCATCGCTGGCCAAAAATACACTCAACATCGACGGCACCAGTGCGCTCATATCAGCCTTCTGTCCGTAGGTCTCATAGTAAAGTTTCGCATACAGCTTCAACTCAGCGTGCAGCGCTGGCTCCACACTGATCGTCACCTTCACCGGCGTGCGATCCGGCAACGGCCCAATCTTCAATTTCTGTGTGGCCATACGCTCATCCTCCATAGGGTGTTAAAACAAGGTCTTGGTTGACGATCACGCGCAATCGCCAACCGGGGCGCACGGTGATGGTCGGCTGGACACCAAGCTGCCGTGTCACGATCTCTTGGCCAGCTTGATTGAGCGTCAGCTGTCCGCCGTCGCGCAAAGCTTGAAAGATCTCGTCTTGGCCGCGATCACGGCCAATCTCGGTCCCGACAGCGAGTATCGAAGACAGCGCCGCAGCCTTGAACAGCTGCCAGCCATGGCGATCCAGCTTGTCTTTCAGACCCGAATAGCCTGACAGATCGGTGCCTGGGAGATTGTCAATCTGCACAGACGTCCCATCTGGCAAGATCAGCCGCGTCCACACCATCAGTGCGCGCGATTGCCCAAAGGCGATGACGCTGTCATAGCGCCCCAGCAGGCGCGTCCCCTGCGGCACCAGCACATATTGGCCGGTCGCACTGTCATAGACGTGCTCTGTCACCTGCGCGATCACCTGCCCTGGTAGATCAGAGTTGAGGCCTGTGATCAGGCTGGCAGGAATGATGGTGCCGGCCATCACTTGATAGGGCGAGACCGGCACTTGCAGACTATGGGGATTGTAAATGTCTTGATCGACCGCCGCGCTGACAAACGCTTCTTTGCGGTCTTGCCGATTGGGGTCGGAGAGCTGAGGCGCTGCCGCTTGCTGCGGCAGCAAAGCAGCCAACTGGTCAAAGGCCGCGAGCCCTGGATCAATTCTCTCGGCAGTAGATGCAGATTCTACAGACCGCGTGTTTCCTGCCTTGCTCTCAATAAAAAATAGCTTGGACGCCCTCACCTCTGCCAGAGCTTGGCTCCCCTGCCCCGCTGGATTTGCGGGCAGCGCCGTTGGCTCAAACCGGAACGGATTGTCAGTGGTGGCAACCACCGCTTGCTGGCCCAAGAACGGCGCACCAAGGTCCCCTGGCAGAGGCGGTCCAAGCTTGACAGGCTGTGCATTGGTCACGACGTCTGCGTAGCTCGCAGGCAGCGCATTAAACGCATCCGGCATGGGCTTGTTGGTCGTATTGTAGAGCTCCTGCGCTTGCGCCTCTCGCGCCCCAGGCGGACGCAGCGCATAGGCTGCGGCTCCAATCACAAGTATGGTAACAACTGCGACGCTGCTGATCAACACAGCCTTGTTAAACCGCTTCACCGGCCTTGGTTTGGCCCTGATGGCCAATTGCTCTTGGGTGGGCGCGCTACTCATCGCGACGCTTCAGCCTTAGTTTGGCTGCGCAAGATACGCACCACCTGCTGGTCTTTCTCGCCAAGCCGCAGCTCTGCGGCTGCAAACAACCGGTCCACCACATAATAACTGTCTTTGACGCGGTAGTTCACCAGCTGGCTTTCGCCATTGCGGCCAACAATGAACAGCGGCGGGGCTTCGCCCTGGTCTAAGCGGGCTGGGAACTGGATGTAGACCTTCCGGCCATCATCAAAGGCGCGCAAGGGCCGCCAGGGCGGGCTATCCCCGTCAATCTCATAGCGGAAGTTGAGGCGGTCGATGGAGAGGCCGCGTCCCATCGCGGTCTTGCTGGCTTTGCGCTGTTTAGAGGCTTTGGTTTTCTTGGCCAGCAACTGTTCATGGGGATAGCGCCAGGAAACCGCCGCCATATAGGTCTCGCGATACGACGTCAGCTCCAGATGATAGGTCCGCTTGGACGTGGCTATGATGAGATTGGTCTTGAGCCCAGATTTGGTTGGCTTCACCAGGATATGCGTTTGTAGCCCCTGCCCGCTGCCAGAGATGGTGTCACCTAAAACCCACCGCAGCGTATCGCCTGCCGAGACCGACATGAGCTCCTCGCCCGGCTGCAAAGCAATGTCTGTGATCTGCTCTGGCGCGGTATAGACCTGGTACAGCGCGCCAATCGTGTAGGGATAAATCTGAATGGCATTGATAAAGTTCTGCTGGTCCGGCTCTATGGCAGCAGACGCATTGGCCTTATCAATGGCCTGATGCGGTTTGAGGACGACCCCCTCGGCAATCTGATTGTTATAGACCGGCTTCAATTGCCCAATCATGGCAATGGGCTCGATGCGCTCCATGACGAGCGGCGTTTCGTCCATTTGATCGGGGAGATAGATGGCCTCGCTATAAGCCCCATCATCAAGTGCATAATCATGAACAGGTCCCAAAGTCTTACAGCCAGTTACAATAGCCAATATCAATACGCTCGCGGCGTTCCGCGTCATTGTGTGTCTCCTAGGAGGAGGTCCTTGGACCAGTTGATGCCATGGACGTAGAGCCCAAGTGGATTGCGGTGCAGCGTCTCTTCTGTGGTGGGGGGCTTGAGAATGACGGACAGGATGGCCGTATGGGTGGCCTGGCTTTGCTGGACGCCGGACAGATAAGTCGTCTCGCGCCACCGCAGCTCAAAGCTATCGGCAGACGAGCGCACAACGCTTGCCACGGTGACCGAGACAGAGCGCTTGCCGACCTCGGCAAAGGGATCATGGTCGCGGGCATATTGGTTGAGGCTGAGAGCTGCCTGGTCGGTGGTATAAGCATAGGCCTTCAGCCAGTTCTCACGCACCACGATGGGATCAATTGAGACCGAGCGGACATTTTGAATGAAGGCGGCCAGCTGATGCGCGATCTGCGCGTCGGTGGGATCATAGTGGGCGATGGCCGACTTTACGGCCCGGATATCGCCATTGCTTTCCAGCTCCACCACATAGGGTGTGATGAGACTGCTGGAGCTTCGCCAGACAAAGGCGGCGGCCAAAGCGCAGGCCAGACCTAAAGACATCAACGCCATGAGCCGCCAATTGCGCGCCTGGACGCGGGCACTGCCCATGCGCGCGTCCCACACCTGCGCTGCTTTCTGATAGGGCGTTGTGGCCGCTGGCGTCTGGCCATAGCCGTGTTGCTGTCTTTTCCACATGGGTTTAATCCTCGTCTTGTTTGAGTTTGGGGCCCTCACCGGACCCGCCGCGATCGCCGTCGCGCAAGGTCGACGTCATGGCCAGCCCAGCCTCACGCTGCCGCTGCTTGCGCTGCGCGGTGCGCGCCCAGGCAGGCGGGGCATTGGGGGAGAGATCGTTTGCAGCTGCAGTTGAGGCCGTGCTGCCGCCACTGAACTGACCGCCTGTCACTTCCATTGCGCTTCGCGCGCCGCTCTTGCCACTTGGGCGCGGCTTAAGCATGGACTTAGCAGACTGAGAGACCGCCCCTGCCCCAGCCTGCGCCACGCTTGCAAGACCGCTGGCGGTTCCTTTAAGGCCTGTGTTGCCAGACGCCGCCTTGCCCATGGCAAAGGCCATATGGGTGCCACTGGTAAGGGAACTGCCCGCTTTGACGGCGCCCGTTGCGCCCGCCACACCGGCACGGGCAGCACCAGCCGCCACCGCGCCGCCCGCCAACACGCCTGCGCCGACACCGGCCGCACTGCCAACCACTGCGCCTGCTCCAAGCTGGGGCGCGCCGGAGACAAGGCCTGCCGCAATACCAGGGCCAAAGATGCCCAGGGCAAACAGCGCGAGGCTGGCCAAGATGATGGTGGCAGCCTCTTCCAAAGTCACCGCGCCGGGCGTGATGCCAGACGTCACGCTGCCAAACAGAGTCGAGCCAATGCCAACAATGACGGCCAGCACCATGAGTTTGACGCCAGAGGCGACGACATTGCCGAGCACCTTCTCTGCCAGGAAGGACGTTTTGTTCCATAGTGCAAACGGCACCAGGACAAAGCCTGCAAGCGTGGTGAGTTTGAACTCAATGATGGTGACAAACAGCTGGATGGCGATGAAGAAGAATGCAAACAGCGTGATCAGGCAAGCGAGGAACAGAACCGCAATTTGAGCAATGTTCGCGAAGAAGCTGACCGGCCCCGACAGCTCGCCAATCTCACCAAGCAGCGGGTGCGCGGCGGTAAAGCCAATCCCTGCCACGAAGCCAGGGCGCAGGAGATCGGCTGCCGTCAAAGCACTGCCGCTGGCATTCAGCCCAAGCTGCGCAAAGCTTTGAAAGATGATGCCGGATAAGAACGCAAAGTTGTTCAGAACAAAGGCGAAGAAGCCCACATAGAGCACCTTCTTCACAAAGGTCCCTAGGATATTGGTCTCCGGCCCCATGGCCCAGAAGACACCGGCGAGGACAATATCAATGCCCACTAGGAACGCGGTAAGATAGGCCACGTCTGGAGCTAGCAGCCCAAAGCCGCTATCAATGTAGCTGGAGAAGGTCGCGAGGAAGCCGTCGATGATGCCCAGATCGTCCATGGCCTAGGGTGCCTCATAGGCAGACGCGCTGCCGACAAAACTTGCCAGCTTGGCCTTGCCTTCGCGCTCTGCCTGCAAGATCCGCGCGCGATCGAGCGCCTGGGCGCGATATTGCGCCGCCATGAGCTGCTGCATCTGCATGGCTTGCTTGGCATTCAACGCTGCCAGCTGATTGCCTGCTTGGACGGCGGCGAGATTACCAGCAGCGTTCTGGCTTTCAGATAAGAGGCTATCAAGCAGTGCCGTATCGGCCTGCACACTTTCAACAACCTGCGACTGGAGAAGCAAAGCATCATGGTGCGCCGCCCGCGCCATCTGCCACCGCGCCTCAGACGCAGCCGCCATCTCGGTCGTTGACCAACTGGCATAGTCAGCGGGATAGGTCTCGCGATAATAGCGGTCGGTTTCTGCAACGGTGTAAGAGATTGCCGTGGCGCGCGCCATCAAGCCATTCATCTCATTGAGGACACGATAAAGCTCGGCGCTTGGATCGCGGCCTAGCTTCACGAGGTGCTGCGCCTCATTGGCGAGCATCCGCGCTTGGTTCTGCAACTGCA
>JBCCDR010000174.1:0-5749 GCA_039030675.1 Pseudomonadota bacterium
GAGACCCATGTGGGTGGCTGCGATGACCTGATGGCGTTGGAAGCCGCTGGAAAACTTGACCCCTTGCTCCATGCCGATGGATAGCACCTGGCGCGCTGCGCTGCTGCAGATCACGTCTGGCCTGGACCCGCAGCGCTCCGCGGATGATATCGTCGCCGGTATGCAAGAGGCCTGCGCGCAGGGGGCTGAGTTTATCTCTACGCCGGAGATGAGCAACTTTTTGCCCGCCAATCGTCGTGAAGCGATTTCCCGCGCTGTGGAGGAAAGTGATGATCGCGTGCTGGCAGCAGCACGCGAGGCCGCGGCGCGGTGTGGATGTTGGGTGCATATCGGCTCGCTCTGCCTGAAGGGCGCTGGCGGTAAACTGCTCAACCGCGGCTTCATTTTAACGCCGAGCGGAGATATCGCGGCGCGCTACGATAAAATCCATATGTTCGATGTGGAGCTGGGCAATGGCGAAAGCTACCGCGAAAGCGCTCTGTATGCGCCGGGATCAGCTGCCACGCTTGCCGAGACGCCGCTGGCCAAGCTGGGCATGACGATTTGTTATGACCTTCGCTTTCCGCAAGTCTATGAGCAGCTGGCTCTAGCAGGCGCTGACGTGCTGCTCGTCCCGGCCGCCTTTACGCAGCCGACAGGTCAAGCCCATTGGGAGACGCTCTTGCGGGCCCGCGCCATTGAGACAGGCTGCTTTGTGCTTGCGGCTGGGCAGACCGGCACGCATGAAAGCGGGCGCAAAACGCACGGTCATTCTATGGCGATAGACCCCTGGGGCCGCGTCATTGATGCATTGGAACGCACGCCAGGCATCCTATATTGTAACATTGAAATGAAACACATCGCCTCAGCGCGCAGCAAAATACCAGCGTTGGCGCACCGTAAACCTTTTGACGTTACTACGATGGGCTTATGATTGCTTTCGATTTGAAATGCGCCAACAACCATGTGTTTGAAGCCTGGTTTGGCTCGTCGAGCGACTATGAGAAGCAGTGCCAAGCGAAGCTCATTTCCTGCCCCATCTGCGATAATACGGACATTTCAAAAGCCATCATGGCGCCCAATGTGGGGCGTAAATCCAATCAAGGCGGCGCCAAACCTAAAGAGGTGACTGGCGAGGTTATCGCGCCGGCTGCTCCTGCTGCACCAATGCCGGCACCTGAGCCAACGCAGCCCGTCCCCGTGGTCCGGCCAAGTCCTGAGCTGCCGGCGCAGGTGCAAGAGCAAATCACAGAAGTGCTGACCGAATTCCGCAAGAAGGTCGAAGAGAACTGCGATTATGTGGGCAATGAGTTTGCAGAGGAAGCGCGCAAAATCCACTATGGTGAGGCCGACGAACGCGGCATTTATGGCGAGGCCACCCTTGATGAAGCTGAAGAGCTTTATGAAGAGGGCATTGAGATTGCTGCGCTGCCGCTGCCCTCAAAACCCAGTGGGTTTGACGCTTAGGCTGCCCGCGCCCAGCCGATGTAGTTGATGGCTTTGATGGGCCCCGTCCGCCAGCTGCGCTGAACCACATCTGGGACTAGGCCGACACTATCCCACGGCTCTAAGCTTGCCTGCTTCAGGGCCTGTTCCATAGCTTTTGGGCGGATGAATTTACGCCAATCATGGGTGCCTTTTGGAACGAGGCGCGCCACATACTCAGCGCCGATTTTAGCCACGGCCAGAGAGGCGGCGGTTTTGTTAATCGTCGAATAGCCGAACCCTCCGCCATCTTTTAAGAGCGCGCGGCAGTCGCTTAGGAAGGTGGCAACATCTGCGACATGTTCCACAACCTCAAGCGCCAGCACCACGTCAAAGGGCTCTTCCTTACCGATTAGATCCGCCGCGTCTCCAGCATGGTAGGTGATGCCTAAATCCATTTGCTGTGCATGCGCTCTGGCAACGCCTATGTTTTGATCGCTTGCATCGACGCCCATGATGTGAGCCCCTAATCGGCTGAGGGGTTCACACACCAAGCCGCCTCCGCAGCCGATATCAACAATGCGCAAGCCCTCGAGCGGCCTGGCTGCAAAGCTATCTCGGCCAAAATGAAAGCAGATTTGGTCTCTTAGATATCCAATACGGGCCGGGTTGAGGGCGTGCAGCGCTTTATAGGGGCCTTTTAAATCCCACCATGTCTGCGCGACTTTATCAAAGCGGGCAATTTCATCCGGGTCGATTGTTTGGCTCACCGCGGCGTCCTTCAATAAATATGCTGCGCAAGAAGTGGACTTGGCACACTGGGTTGTCAAATGCCCTGTTGCCGCGTAGTAACCCGCGGTTCGTTCTGGATGGAACATCTTTTTAAACACTCTGGGGGAGAGCGGCGGCATGGCGCTGGTCGTCATGAAATTCGGCGGAACGTCTGTGGGCGATTTAGGCCGCATTGAGAATGTCGCGCAGCGCGTGAAAACCGCGGTCGATGCCGGCGACAATGTTGCTGTCGTTGTCTCGGCAATGGCGGGCGAAACGGACCGTCTTGTGGGCTTAGCCCGTGAGGCCTCACCATTCCACGATGCGCGCGAATACGACGTCATTGTCTCTTCTGGCGAGCAAGTGTCCTCAGGACTGCTGGCCATGACGCTGCAGAAGCTCGGCGTGCATGCCCGCTCTTGGCTCGGCTGGCAAATCCCGCTGAGAACCAATGATATCCATGGCGCCGCGCGGATTTTGGATATTGATGGCGACCTTCTCAAAGGCCGCGTCTTGGAGGGCCAGGTCGCTGTCGTTGCAGGCTTTCAGGGCATAGGGCCCGATGGCCGCATCGCAACGCTTGGGCGGGGCGGCTCTGACACATCCGCCGTCGCGCTTGCCGCAGCGCTGGGAGCAGATCGGTGCGATATCTATACAGATGTGGACGGCGTCTACACCACAGACCCGCGTATTGTGCCGCGGGCGCGCAAAATTGAGCGCATTAGTTATGAAGAGATGCTGGAGATGGCATCGCTTGGCGCAAAAGTCCTGCAAACGCGCTCGGTTGAGCTTGCCATGAAAGAAGGCGTGCGCTTGCAGGTGCTTTCAAGCTTTGAAGACAAGCCAGGCACTTTGGTCTGTGCTGAGGAGGATATCGTGGAACAAGAACTCGTTACCGGTCTTGCCTATACAAAGGCGGAAGCCAAGATAACCCTCATCGGCGTTCCAGATTCGCCCGGCACCAGCGCGGCCGTCTTTGGGCCTATGGCTGACGCGAACATCAACGTGGATATGATTATTCAGAATATCTCCGAAGATGGCCGCTCGACGGATATGACCTTCACTGTACCCGTGGCCGATTATGACCGCGCCATGGAGGCCATGGAGCGTCTGAAGGAGAGCATGCGCTTTGAGCGTATTGTCAGCGATAAGAATGTCGCAAAAATCTCTGTTATTGGGATCGGCATGCGCTCTCATGCCGGCGTTGCGGCCACGATGTTCCGTACCTTGTCTGACAAGCAAATCAATATCCTGGCCATCTCAACGTCGGAGATCAAAATCAGCGTGCTGGTCGGTCAGGACTATACGGAGCTTGCGCTGCGCTCTTTGCACACGGCCTATGGCCTTGACGCTGCAGAGGCGTAATCCAGCATTACTTGGTCAATCGACGCGGCCGTGTTAGCTTGGCCGTTCACGCTCACAGCCATGAAAAGACGCGCATGTCGCAAAGTTCAGTTCCGCGCTTAAACACGAGCGGCCCGCGCGCTTTATTGCGCCGGCTGCACGATGTGATGGGCGATGCGGGCGATCCGCAGGATAGGCTGCGCACCGTTGTCAGTGAAATCGCTGGTAACATGCAAGTCGACGTTTGCTCTATTTACGCGGTGAACCGCGCGGGCAGCTTGGAACTGTTTGCGACCGAAGGGCTGAACCAATCTGCGGTGCATAAGACGCGGCTGAAGCCGGGTGAGGGACTTGTCGGGACCATTGCCCTAACGCGCACCACGCTCAATTTGGAAGATGCAGGAACGCATCCTAAATTCGCCTATCGCGCGGAGACTGGGGAGGAGGCCTTCCACAGTTTCTGCGGCGTACCGGTGTTTCGCTCTGGGCGGGTCATCGGCGTGCTCTCTATTCAGACCCGCGACGCGCGCGCTTTTACCGCTGAGGAGCTGGAAGCCCTGCAAACCATCTCCATGGTGATTGCCGAGGTCTTAGCCAGCTATCCAGAGACATCCGGCATCACCGTCAGCCGCAGTGTTCAGTCGCAGCCAGACCCAGTCCTGCTCAAAGGTCTCAGGCTCGTAGACGGCGTTGCGATCGGCGATGCGGTTTTCCATCATCCAGGCGTAACGATTGACAAGACCGTTGCGGAAGACGTGGAGCTTGAAAAGCGCCGCATCCGCGATGCGTTTAAAGCTATGCGCAGCCAAATCGATCAGATGATGTCGGCAGCTGATGTGGGCCATAGCGGCGAACATCGCGATATTCTGCAAACCTATAAAATGTTTGCTTTTGACCGCGGTTGGGCAGACCGGATTGACCGCGCTATCGAGCAGGGCTTAACGGCTGAAGCTGCTGTAGAACGGGTCCGGCAGAATTACCGCGCGTCCATGCAGACGACGAGTGACCGGTACCTGCTGGAGCGTTTGCATGATTTGGATGATCTCTCCAACAGGCTCATTCGATTTGTCTCCGGCCATGAAACAACCGCGGCGTCCATGGGCCTGTCCGGGGACGTGGTTCTTGTCGCGCGCAATTTAGGTCCGGCGGATTTGCTGGAATATGACCGGGCGTATTTAAAGGCAGTTGTCCTGGAGGAGGGCTCGCCAACTGCGCATGTGACCATCGTCGCGCGGGCCATGGGTATCCCGGTGATCGGCCGTGTGCGCGCAGCGCAAGACGTAATCAACGCCGGAGACCCGCTCATTGTGGATGCGGAGACGGGCGAGATTTATATCCACCCCACGGCGGATACGATTGAGACCTTTGAAAAAGCTGTCGCGCTGAAAGAAGCGCGCGCGTTGCAATACCGTGAAGACCGTCTACTTCCAGCCGTTACGCTGGACGGGGTTGATATTGAATTGATGATCAACGCTGGCTTGAAGGCGGACATGATCAGCTTAGAAGAAACCGGCGCGCAAGGCATTGGGCTGTTCCGCACCGAGTTTCAGTTCATGGTCTCTTCAACCTTGCCGCGGGTCAGTGCGCAGGAGGCCTTCTACAATGAAGTGCTGGATGCGGCTGGTGATAAACCGGTCGTCTTTCGCGCCGTTGATATCGGCGGGGATAAGCATCTGCCTTATGTGGACCCGGGGGAGGAGGAAAACCCAGCCATGGGGTGGCGGGCGATCCGCGTTGCCCTGGAAAGACCGGCTCTTCTGCAGTTGCAGCTGCGCGCCTTGATCCGCGCTGCTGCAGGGCGCGATCTGTCCGTCATGTTCCCGATGGTGGCGGACGTGTCTGAGCTGCTTGAGGGCAAAGCACTGGTGGACCGCGAGTTGGCCTTCTGCCGCAAATTGGGCCTGGAAGAGCCAGCGAATTTGCGAATCGGAGTCATGCTAGAAGTGCCAGCCCTGGCCTGGCAGCTTAAAACCCTGCTGCCTCTGGTCGACTTTTTAGCCATCGGGACCAATGACTTACTGCAGTTCTTTTTTGCCGCAGACCGATCAAACCCCAAGCTTGTGGACCGCTATGACCTGCTGTCTCCGGCCGCGCTCAACCTCATTCATCAAGTGGTTCAAGCGTGCCAAGCCTATAGTGTGGACGTGTCGATCTGCGGCGAAGTTGGGGGTCGTCCGCTGGAGGCTATGGTGTTGATTGGCTTAGGGATTCAGCGTTTTTCCATGTCCCC